>CALGLI010000356.1 GCA_937930265.1 uncultured Veillonella sp.
CAAGTGCATTTGGGAGTGAGAAAGAAACGAGGAGCTACAGAGCCAGTGCTCAGCAGGGTGATCCATTTCTTGGGCTCAGAAGCAGTAAAGCCGTGCACTTTTGCCAATGTCATGATGCGGTCGCGTAGGTGGGCTAATTGACTCATGGTCAAGCTACGAACGGAGATAAGGATGTCTAATTGTGTATCATGATCTTCGACGATAGCGATATTGTTACTGGTATCTACTAATCCTTCCAGTTTTTTACTCATACCAAATACACCATGCGGCGCTAAGTACAAGAATTGCAAGAACGCTTGTGCTTGTGTATCTGCGTAGATCGTAGCAGGTGTGTCACAAGGCGTGATTTTCACTTGTAGATTTGGATCTTGTGGAGATAATTCGTGACGAATAATCTCTGCATTGGCTTGGATATGAGCCAGTAGTATCTCCGTATCAGAAGGTTTACAAAGAATAGTGGCCTCTGCAAAGCGAGGAATGGCATTATGTTTAGAGCCCCCTGTAAAATGGCTCACAGAAATAGGGGATTCTTGTTGTGCTTCCATTAATAAGCGAGCTAGGATTGTTATAGCATTCCCCAACTGTTCACCAATTTCAATGCCAGAGTGACCGCCGTGTAAGCCGTCTACTGTGATGTGAAATGCGCTTAATCCCTCTGGTGTAGATACGGGGTTTGTTGGTAATGTAAGGTCCAAACGACAGCCACCAGCACAGGCTACGATAAATTCATGCTCTTGCTCTGTATCGATATTGAGCAAATATTGTCCGTGTAGTCGGTCACCTTTCACTGCCATAGCACCATTCATACCTGTTTCTTCGTTCGTAGTAAATAGGCATTCTAAAGGTCCATGAGGGATGGTCGGATCATCTAGGACAGCCAGTGCCATCGCCACGGCAATGCCATTATCGGCACCTAGAGTCGTTTCGTTGGCGTGTAACCATTCGCTCTCCTCGATTAGCTCAATAGGGTCCTTGGAAAAATCGTGAGTGGATGTATCAGATTTTTCTGCTACCATGTCGATATGACCTTGTAAAATGATAGGTGGATGATGTTCATACCCCGCAGTTGCATTCGATCGGATGATTACGTTTAATTCTTCGTCTTGTTCGGCCTCTAAACCTCTATCCTTAGCAAATTGCATTAGAAAATCGCTAATGCCTTGTTCATTGCCAGACTCACGAGGAATCTGACTGATTTCATGGAACCAGTGTAATACACTAGCAGTATACTTAGTATGTGTCATAATTGTACCTTTCTAATTATGGATGAAATATTCAATACATTAACTATACTCCTTTCATCGTAAGGGGTCAATATATAGGGAGTAGGGTACTTTCAGAAATGATATTTTCCTAGTGAAAGTGTATGCGTAGGAATGCTATAATACAAGTAATGATTGTAAAGGAGGTTACCACATGAAGGATACAAAGATTATGATAATAGGCACAGGAGGCACCATTGCAGGCACAGGAAATGGGTCTAGTGCTTTAACGGAATATAGGGCGGGGGCCATAGGCGTAGACAATTTGATGCAGGCTGTGCCAGCATTGGATGAGTATGGACCCTTTGAAAGTGTGCAATTCTCTAATATAGATAGTTCTGAAATGAGTCCCTATCGTTGGGTACGGTTAGCACTACTTGTAAATGAAGTGGCTGCGCGAGATGATGTGGGTGGCATTGTCATTACCCATGGCACGGATACAATGGAAGAAACTGCGTATTTCTTGCACCTGACGGTGCATACGAAGAAACCGGTTGTGATGACTGGTTCCATGCGTCCTGCGACAGCACTTAGTGCAGATGGTCCTGTAAATTTATTGCAAGCAGTGCAAGTAGCACGTAGTGAAAGTGCTTGGAATCAAGGAGTATTAGTGGTCATGAATGGCTACATAGATAGTGCCAGAGAGGTGGCAAAGCTACACACTACCGATGTGGCTACCTTTGGAAATGCCCAATTAGGTCATGTGGGTTGCGTGCAAAATGGAATGGCTTATTTTTACTATACGCCGTGTCGTAAGCATACGAGTAACAGCGAATTTATTTTACGTGAGGAAGTGGAATTGCCATCCGTAGGGATTGTGAATCTCTATGGGGGCATGGATGCAGAACTACTCACTATGGTAGCAAGTCGATCACAAGGGTTGATTGTGGGAGGTTTTGGCCATGGTACCTTACCACAGGGCGTACGAGATACACTCAAAACAATTACCATTCCCAAAGTGCGGTCATCCCGCATTGGAAATGGTATTGTATCGAGCAATTCATCAGATGTGAAAGAGGGATTAATCGTTAGTGATTCCTTGTCACCTGTGAAAGCCAGAATTTTATTGATGTTGGCGTTACAACAAGAACGAAGTCGAGAAGACTTAGAGCGGATATTTGATATGTATTAACGAATCTTGTACTAGCTTATGCAACATATATTGAATGTATGCAATATAGGATAAAGAAAACAAGCAACATATTCCTTTAGGAAAGTATCTCATACTATTCGTTCAGGAGCATGTTGCTTGTCTCTGTTTGTATCATATAGTAAATAACATAGAATGCAAGAAAAATAATACTTATAATTGTACTTCTTAGGTATCTAATGTATCTGCATTCTCTAATGCTGTTTCTATAGCACTTCGTACGGCTTTCGCTAAGGTATCGCCAAACTGAGAGAATGTGCCTGAGTCTGTAAGGAGTTCTCCGTTCGGGTCGATGGTCATAATGACGCCGTCTGTAGATGTGCCTGTCGCAGGTTGTCCCGATATAATACTAGTAATCCCCTTCGATTGGAGTGCGACGGTTTTAGCTTCCGTTATAGTTAGCAATGATTTTGTGAGAGCCCCATCGGTGAGGGCGCAATTGGTAAATACTAATAGGTTGATGGTGCCACCAGCATGGAAGGCACCATCTTTTTCGTAGTACGTATAGCCATCACCTGCTCGATGTGCTGTTTTTTCAACACCTGCTGTAGCAATGACTTCTACGATGATAGTTCCTTCTTGGAGGCATACATAGGCATGTCGATTCATAGAGGCGCTAGTCAATAAGGCAGTACAAAAATGGATCGGTAAGTCTAACTGTACACATTCTTTGGCTAAATACGCAGACGTGGATCCACCAGGTAATTCACTTTCATCATTGACGAAAAAAGTGAGTTGTTGGTTGCGTACAGCCATGACATGATGCAAGCCACCGTTGAAAGGACTTGTGCTGATGGCATAATAGGGCATGTCATAGGTCACAGTGATGGCAGAATTGTGTATATCGACATAGCCACCACTACGTAGTGTAGTAGGGGCAAGATATGGGTTTTGAGTTGTCATGAATCCTCCTATGGTTGAATCTATGGTTAGGGTTGCTACGTAGCTCCCTACGAATGTAGTATGGGTACTCTAATCTGGATGTAGGCTAGCTCCATCTTTCTAGGAATGTGGTGAAGTGTTGTAGAACTCGATCCCGTATGGATATTGGGTCCAAGACCGTCACCATAGCGCTGAGGGCGAGTATATTTTGATATATATCATCCTCGTCGAATGAATAATAGGTGATATTTAGATGATAGGTATGATCTTGTAATTCATCTTCGTCATCGAGTATGGTTTCTACTAGGGTAGTTTCCTTTGTGTAATCGGCAAATAGATGATAGGCCCGCTCTAGGGCATTTTTATCGTTAGTTACACGTAGTTTGAGGGTGAGGGCATCCTTTTCGAGTAACTCTGCGAGTATGGTGTAACGGTTGGATACAGGTTTGTCTTCGCGAAGGTAGATGTTTTGTATATCTTTCACAGGGACATAGATGTATTTGCTTTCATCGAGCAATCCTAACAGATGATAGTCCTCGGTGTTTGCAAAGTATCGCAAATGACAAGGAGTTACCATATGGTTACCATCTGTGGTAGCTATTTCTACCGTATGCGACCCTTCTATAATGGTACGGAACAATGTATGCGTTATTTCTAACGTATGGGCATCGATTTGCGTTGCTGGTCGAGTAGATTGATAGTTCTCTAGGATCGTTTTGAACGTATGATGAAAGGGATGTCGTTTCATAGCAGCATCTAGTTTATCTCGTACGGGTTGTGATAGGAATGGGAATATTCGTTCATCGTGGATGAGCAAATACAGTGCTAGGACCTCACGGTCTGTGAATAGATAGGGATCTGGCATGTGTGGAATAAAATAAGGTTGTACTTTTCCTGCTTCAGTACTAGGGTGAAAGAATAACTCAATTATTTTTTCTACTATGTCCTCAGCACTGCCATTGTCCATTGTATGTTGATAGTCCTGTAGTAACCAAGCAGTGATTTCTTGAGGGTCTAAATGATTATATTCTACTTTTAAATCATCACAATTCAAACGATCTTCATAAATGAAATGGAGAAGTTGAATGAACCGGATATAATAAAATGTATAGGCACCGACTGAGGCGTGGTCTGGATTCGTATAGGATTGAAGAAATGGATTAGGATTCATAATGGGATACGATACTCCTTACTCTAGTTAATACCAGGTCTTGTAATGTTTTGATAGGGTCTCTTTGTAAGTCCTCTTCTGTGAGGGGATCTCCCGTGGAGGTGGCAAAATGAAGATAGGGTCCCCATTGATAGAGCAATGGTAATACCGCAGAAGGCTCTAGGTAGGTGACTTTCACGAGAAATGGACAACCTTCTGTTGAAACTTCGTGCATGCAATCAATGGATAGACGCTTCGTACGAAATTGATGTAAGGCTTGTTGTAATTCCATCCCGTTGTAGGGGGAGGAATGAAATGCGAAGTACACCGTATAGGTAGTAGGTGCTTTAGTCTGCTTTCGTGAATGCGGTGTAGATGGGTATAAGTCGATGTGATGTACGGCATCTAATGAAATTGGTGCCATAGGCCGACCATGCTTGCTGGTGCTGTATATGTATTCTCTAGAATCATTTCGATGTTCTTCGAGGTTATCTATGTGCACAATCGTTTTAGTGGTGTGTAATTTGGAAGTGGATTTAGGATTGCTCCGATCAATAGTTGTTACCGTGGTCCATGTATTCATGCCGGCTAAGGAAGACAATCGTTTGTCATCAAGTAGTGTTTTGAAAGGAGGCACTTGGCGCACCAAGATAGGGGAAGGTACTTGTGGCGTTTGCCCAGAATTGATATCACTGAGGATATCTTCCGGCGCATCATCGTCTAAACTTCTTAAGGATAATTTAAACTGTACATAATGAGCATAGGATGATATAGGAGATAGATATTTTTGAAAGTCTAAGGCATAGACTAATTCTTTCCTCTCTTCTTCGGTGAGATTGGATTCACTGATTGGGTTAGGTGTGATGTGGAGTGCATCTTCGATGGTAGAATGAGGAGCGATCACGCCCATGGCTTGGAGCATATGGAAGGCACTATCAAAGAGTTGAGTGCTATTAATCATGGACTCGTTGCTCGCATCTTGAGCTAGCAGTATATCTTGGTGAATAGATGTTAAGTACCGTCTTAGTTTTTTGGTTGTTAATACGGCTTCATCCTTGTTGGTGGTATCTAAATGGCTGGCATAATATGACAAGGGGTATTGTAAGCCATTTTGATAGGTATTCATAGCAGCATCATCTTCACCAACATCTTTTGTGGCTATTAGATGGTATAACAATAGACTGCGACGAAGGTCTGTAGGCAACATTTTACGTACTGCATGAGCAAAGGCTAAGGGATTTAGGTTGTACGGTGAATAGCTTAGACCAGGCAATGTTAATAACTTAGCACGACCATAGGAAAACTCGTACAGTGATTGTGGAGATAAGGCGTCCATGAAAAAATGAGCTTGCTTTGTTTTCTCTTGATAAGAAGTACCTTTAAAAGGATGAAAATCTTTATCGGCACTTTTATACACACCACCTTTAGCGATTAAATCTAAGAATCGGTAAAAGCGGGATTCTGTTTCATCGCTAGTAGCAAAAAAATTTGTGTTCCCTCCCATGTGAGCTCCTTTCAATATATCTGTAGGTAATGAGGAATAGTGTCCGTCAGCATATAGTTATAGTACCATAAAACGGAACATAGGGGATATTGATTTTAGTATATTTTATATATCAATGGATAATATAGTAACTATCGGGACTTTTATAAAAAGTAAGATTTGAGATGAAGTATACTATGTTCACGAGGTAAGACGAAAGGAGCTGAGAACATGGAATTAGAAGTATACATAGAATGGTAAGAAGTGTGGAGTGGTGATATAGATGGAAGGAGATGAGAACATGGAATTAGAAGTATACATAGAATGGTAAGAAGTGTGGAGTGGTGATATAGGTGAAAGGAGATGAGAACATGGAATTAGAAGTATACATAGAATGGTAAGAAGTGTGGTGTGATGATATAGATGGAAGGAGATGAGAATATGGATTTTGAAATAGATGTATATATAGAGTGGTAAGATAGATGGGTAGTGATATAGCGAAGGAGATGATAAGATGAGCTTGTATGTATTGTTAGTGTTGTAATAGTAAAAGTAAGAAGTATAAGAAATGTGTGTAGTAAAAAGGAGAAATACTATGTTAGAAATGCAATATGTATGTGAACCATGGTTTGTACAAGATGAGGAAGGATATTGGGTAGAATTGTTAGATGATGGATATTGGGTAGAATTGTTAGATGATGGATATTGGGAAGGTGTTGTAGAGGTGTAAGTATTAAGTAAAGTATATTGTTGATAATGTGAATATAAAGGAGGATGTCATGTATATAGACGTATTTGCTTCGGCAGAAGTGTATGACCCATGTGTGTAAGCTAGTAGAATAGGAAAGTAGAGATATGTATGGAGTATAAAGGAAAGAGTCGAACTAGATAGCTCGTTACCAGAATGGCGGTAACGGGCTTTTTTTTGTATAATGAATATATTGGATTAAGGAGGCGTGTACCATGGAAGAGAGTCATTTTTTTGCCCTTTTAGGGCGTATGAAATATATTCAACGTTGGAGCTTGATGCGTAATACGGAAAAAGAAAACTTACAAGGTCATAGTTTAGAAACTGCCATGATTGCCCATCAACTAGGAGTACTTCGAAATACATATTTTGAAGGAGATATAGATGTGAATCGATTAGCAGTCCTAGCTATGTATCACGATGTAAGTGAAGTGTTCACTGGGGATATGCCGACGCCAGTGAAATATTTTAACCCTAGATTGCGTGCTCTCTACGGGGAAGTGGAACAATTGGCAAATGAAACCTTATGGCGTACATTGCCAGAACCGGTGCAACCAGACTATGAGGAAACCTTAGTATCTGTGCCAGAGGAATACGAAGTACTGGTGAAAGCGGCAGATACCTTGTCAGCGTTTATGAAATGTGTCACAGAAAAAGCAGCTGGTAATGATGAGTTCAATGCAGCCTACGATACGATTCAGGAGCGATTGGTGAATATGCAATTACCAGAGGTAGATCTATTTTTGCAAGTCTATATTCCTAGCTTGACGAAGTCTTTGGATGAAATGAATGTGTCCTTTGCAAAATAAGAAGATAAGAGGAATGTGGATATATCTGTGAGATGTGTTAGCCATATATAAATACTATAAAGTTGATGTTAAGATAGTACAAGAAGGTCAGCTTATAATCTGCTACAGGACGTATTAGATAGCGCTATACATTATATATACTCCATATCTAGGTTAATATATTGACGTTCTTATATACTTTCACGTATACTAGTACTATATAGATAATAACTAAGAAGAGGAAAAATCTTTTGAACGCATCACAGAGAGCATTGGGTTGGTGGAACAATGTATGTAGTAAAAAGAGGGTAGCCTCGGAGTTGGCATGGTGAACTAGAGTAAGTGTGCCCGCTAATCAGCGTTAACGATATTGAGTGATTGCTACGGCAATAATCTAGGTGGTACCGCGGAAGTATAGACCCTTTCGTCCTATAGGACGAGGGGGTCTTTTTTGTATATTATGTAGAGGAAAACTATGGATTTAGTAAACTATATCGGAGAAACCAGTTCTTACGATAAAAAAGTACAGCTAGAACGGCATAAACCTAAAAGTTGGCTAAAATCTGTTAGTGCATTTGCCAACTCAAAAGGTGGGGTGCTTATTTGGGGAATTGATGATGAAGATAGGCTAGTAGGCTTAGATGATGCAAAAGGTGATTCTGAGTTCATCAGCACAATGATTAAGAACAAGCTAGACCCTATACCTAGAGTTAACTTAGAAATTATCAGGAATGACAACAAAGATGTCATTATATTACATGTGTATGAGGGAAATGAAACGCCCTATTATTATGTAGATAGTGGAAATAGGATTGCTTTTGTACGAGTCGGAAATGAAAGTATTCCAGCTAGCAGTGTGCAACTAAATAGCCTTATTCTACGAGGTATGAATAAAACATTTGACACGATATCAACAACGATTTCCATAGAGCGAGCTGCGTTTTCTAAGTTAAAAGCTGTATACTTTCAGCGAACAGGGAATGATTTGCGAGACAATGATTTATTATCTTTTGGGTTAGTGAGTAGTGATTATCATCTTACATATGCAGGAGCATTATTAGCTGATGAGCCACTAGTTCGTCAGTCAAGGGTGTTCGCCACACGGTGGAATGGTCTTGATAAAACAAATGGTAGAGAAGAGGCTCTTGATGATAAAGAGTTTGAAGGAAGCCTTTTGTTATTGTTGCAAAATAGTATAGATTTTGTAAAAACCAATTCTAAAAAGCGTTGGAAAAAAGTTGATACCTATCGCGTGGAATATCCTGATTATCCTGAAAGAGCAATACAAGAAGTATTGGTAAATGCATTGATTCATCGTGATTATGGTGAATTAGGGTCAGAAGTTCATATTGATATGTATGATGATAGATTAGAAATATATTCTCCAGGAGGGATGATGGATGGAACTTTCATTCAAGAATTAAATCTATCAAATATTTCATCTAAACGTAGAAATCCTATAATTGCCGATATATTTAGTAGAATGCACTTAATGGAGAGACGAGGCAGTGGACTGAAAAAAGTGTTGGACATCTACGAGTCACAAGAAGAATATAATGTATCTTTACGACCAGAGTTTCGTTCTACTCAAAGTTCTTTTTTTGCGGTGCTTAAGAATTTAAACTATGGATATATTGAAAGAATGGCGGTAAAAAACGGCGATAAAGGGACTATAAACCCTGATAGTAAGGGGAATAGTTCTAATAGTGGCGATAAAAGACCGGCGGTAAAAAATAATAAAAACGGCGGTAAAGAGCCTATAAAAGGCGGTAATAAGGGAAATAACGTTAATAGCGGTGATGCAAGACCGGCGGTAAAAGTTGTGCAGAAACAGCAGATTCTTACATTTGCTGAAGAGCAAGGTATATTTAAGGCGAAAGAAATTGCGGAATTGCTAGACTTAAAGGCTTCGAGGACGCGTTATTTATTACTTGAATTAGTGAAGGAAGGTAAAATATCAATTATAGGAACTTTCAGAAATAGAAAGTACCAACTAATAAAATAATTATTACATCCAAAATAGGAGGACATATGAAAGAGTATAAGAATTTAACAACTTACAATCCAAAAGAGATTGAACAACAATGGTATACATATTGGGAAGAGAAAGGGTACTTTCATGAGGAAGTGGACACAAATAAAGAGCCTTTCAGCATTGTGTTACCGCCACCAAATGTAACAGGTCAGTTGCACATGGGTCATGCCCTTGATGATACTTTGCAAGATATTTTGATTCGTACGAAACGCATGCAAGGCTACAATGTGTTGTGGATGCCTGGTACCGACCATGCAGGGATTGCAACGCAAGTAAAAGTAGAAGAAAATATTATGAAAACGGAAGGGAAATCTCGTCATGATTTAGGTCGTGAAGAGTTCTTGAAACGCGTATGGGAATGGAAAGAAGAATACGGTAGCACCATCGTAAAACAAATCCGTAGCTTAGGTGCTTCTTGTGACTGGACGAGAGAGCGGTTTACCTTGGATGAAGGTTACCATGAAGCGGTATTAAAAGTATTCGTAGAGTTATACGAAAAAGGTTTAATCTATCGTGGAGAACGTATTACAAATTGGTGCCCTAATTGTTTGACTGCCTTGTCTGACATTGAAGTAGAACACGAAGATGAAAATGGTCATTTATGGCATATTAAATATCCTGTAATCGGTGAGGAAGATGTATTCTTAACCGTAGCTACCACACGCCCTGAAACAATGTTTGGTGACGTAGCCGTAGCGGTGAACCCTAACGATGAACGCTATGCCCATTTAGTAGGTAAAGAGTTGTTATTGCCATTCGTGAACCGTCACATCCCGATCATTGCCGATGAATATGTAGATCAATCCTTCGGTACTGGTTGCGTAAAAATCACGCCAGCTCATGACCCTAATGACTTTGAAATGGGACAACGCCATAATTTAGAAAGTATCGTAGTGATGAACCCAGATGGTACGATGAATGCAGGAGCAGGTCATTTTGTGAACATGCCACGTGAATTGGCACGTAAACAGGTGGTAGCGGAATTAGAGGCGCAAGGTTTATTAGAAAAAGTAGAAGACCACGGTCACAGTGTAGGCCATTGTTCTCGTTGTAACACAACAGTAGAACCTATGGTGTCGAAACAATGGTTTGTATCTATGGAACCGTTGGCAAAACCTGCTTTAGAAGTAGTACGTGACAAATCCATTGAATTTGTACCAGAACGGTTTACTAAAACATATACCAACTGGTTAGAGTCCATTCGTGATTGGTGTATTTCTCGTCAATTGTGGTGGGGTCATCGTATTCCGGCGTGGTACTGCCAAGATTGCGGTGAAACGATCGTAACGACAGAAACATTGACAGAATGTCCGCATTGTCATGGCAAAGTAGAACAAGATCCAGATGTATTAGATACATGGTTCAGTTCTGCTTTATGGCCATTTGCCACAATGGGCTGGCCTCAAAATACAGAGGAAGTGAAACATTGGTATCCTACTAGCGTTATGGTAACAGGCTACGATATCATCTTCTTCTGGGTAGCTCGTATGATTTTCATGGGCTTAGAATTTAAAGAAGAAATTCCTTTCAAACACGTGTTCATTCATGGATTAGTACGTGATAGCCAAGGCCGCAAAATGAGTAAATCCTTGGGTAATGGGATCAATCCATTAGAAGTGATCGAAGAATACGGTGCCGATGCGTTGCGCTTTACCTTGGTAACAGGCAATACACCGGGCAATGATATGCGTTTCTACATGGAACGTGTAGAAGCAAACCGTAACTTTGCCAACAAAATTTGGAATGCCTCTAAATTTGTGTTGATGAACTTAGAAGGTTTTGATGAAAGCTTCGTACCAAGCGCAGAAGATTACACATTGGCAGATAAATGGATTTTAGAAGAATACAATAAAACGGTTACGAATATTACGAATAACCTTGATAAGTTTGAATTAGGGGAAGCGGCGAGTGCTGTTTACGATTTCATTTGGAATACGTACTGCGACTGGTACATTGAATTGGCGAAACCTCGTTTGTATAACAAAGAAGGTGGCCGTGACCGTCAAACAGTACAATACTTGTTGGTATCCATTCTTCGTCATATGATGGAATTATTACACCCATTCATGCCATTCGTAACAGAACATATTTGGCAACACTTGCCACATGAAGGGGAGAGCATCATGGTGGCTCCATGGCCAAGCACATTATCCATGGACGGTTTCAGATCTGCAGCGGCGCATATGAATGTGATGATGGACGGCATCAAAGGTATCCGTAACATGCGTGCAGAAATGAATGTACCAATGGGTAAACGCTCTGAGGTTATCTTAGTGCCTGCTACAGAAGAGTTGAAAGGTATCTTAGAAACACATGGAGATTACTTCCATACCTTGGGTTGGGCTGAAAAAGTGACCGTACTTTCACCGGATGCACCAAAACCAGAAAATGCAACAGTGACAGTGGTGAACGGCTTAGAAGTGTACTTGTTATTGAAAGACTTAATCGACGCAGATAAAGAAAAAGAGCGTATTGCCAAAGAACAAGCTACAGTATTAAAAGAAATTGCTCGTTTAGAAGGTAAATTGAACAACCAAGGATTCTTAGCAAAAGCCCCTGAAGCGGTAGTCGCAAAAGAAAAAGAAAAATTGGAAGAGTACAAACAAAAACAACAAGCCTTGAACGAACGTGAAGAGTTCTTAAAAACATTAGCATAAGGAGATCCATCATGAATTATACGGAAGCGATTGCCTACCTAGAAGAGGTAGCCTCCTTTGGGATTCATCCAGGATTAGAACGGATTACAGATCTATTAGAAGAGTTAGGAAATCCACAACATACATATAAAACCATCCATGTTACAGGAACGAATGGCAAAGGGTCTGTTTCTACTTATATTACCTATGGGTTATATATGAGCGGTCTTAGAGTGGGGGCATTTACGTCCCCGCACCTACACTCCTACACAGAACGCATGCGTGTGAATACAGCATGCATTACAGAAGAGGCCTTTGCTGATTTGATTGAACGTGTGAGCCATGCGGTGAAAGCTATTATGGAACGTGGCGTAGAAGCGCCCACACAATTTGAAATTCTGACAGCAGCAGCATTCCTATTCTTCCAAGAACAAGGAGTCGACTATGCCGTTATCGAAGTAGGTTTAGGTGGATTATTGGATTCTACGAATGTCATAACTCCAGAAGTGGCTGTCATTACGAATGTAACTATCGATCACCAAGCCTATTGTGGTGATACCGTAGAAGAGATTGCCCGCCATAAAGCAGGTATTATTAAAAAAGGTGTGCCTCTTGTAACAGCAGCTCAAGGGGGCGCTCTTGATGTAATTAAAGAAACGGCCAAATCCTTAGGTGTGAAATACTATGTGTTTAACGAGGACTTTACTATCGATAGTCGCAGTGCTATGGCGATGGGACAAATGATTACTGTAAAAGATAAAGCTGGACATAAAGACATGCTTTTCACATCTATGCATGGTATCCATCAAGCCCTAAACTTAGCCTGTGCAGCGAGAGTGTTGCAGATTTTGAAAGACAAAGAACCAGCAGTAAGTGAAGAAACGTACCGTGAAGGCTTAGCTCGTGCCACATGGCCGGGACGATTTGAAACCTTCAAAGTTCATGGCAGGACAATCATTTTAGATGGGGCTCATAATGCGAGCGGAGCAGAAGCCTTTTCTATGACATATAATGAACTGTATCCAGAACAACCGAAAACAGTGGTGCTTTCTATTTTGGAAGATAAAGATGTATCCACTATGGTTAGTTATTTAGTAGGACAAAAAGACCGAGTGATTACGGTGCCAGCACCTACGCCACGTGGTATTGATCCGGCACAATTGGCAAAACAAATGCCAGTCCAAGCAGAGCCTATGGAAACTATCCAATCGGGCTTAGACCATGCCTTAAAAACAACTAAGGAAGGCGATATTATTGCTGTGGTGGGGTCCTTATACATTCTTGGTGACGTGCAACAATGGCTCGCCCAAGAAATGGGGCACTAATGGATGCCCTACGTAGGCTATCTGTAGAGCAATGGATAGTCTACCTCCTCTATGGAGCAACCGTATGCATTCCTTTAGTACCTATAGGCGGTAATATTCTTGTCATAGTGGCAGGAGTACTGGCGTTACTATTTGATAGGCAACGATTTTCTGGGACCTTGCACTGGCTACAATGGGCAGTCTTGGGGTTTATTCTTTGGACGGGGATTTCCATTGTTAATTCTGTGAATGTCCAGTGGTCAGCAATGAGTTGGTTCTACCACATAGGGATGTATGGATGTATCTATTGGTTGATGACCTATTATATAGATAATGAATTACGGCAGAAAACGTTTTTGTCCTTATTTTGTATTACTGGAGTTCTCGTGTGCTTAGGTGCTGGATATCAGTATTTTTACATGACTCCAGAGCATATCCATGAATGGGTGGACAATGTGCACTTTCCCGGCTTGATGCGTCGCATGTACGGGACATTGCAGAATCCGAACTTGCTAGGAGAATACTTGCTATTTGTCCTATCCATTGGCGGCTTAGGTACGATACAGGTTCTGAAAGTAAAAGATTGGAAACGATGTGTCATTATGATGCTGGCTCTTATCTTCATGCTATTATGTCTTGTGCTGACCTACTCCAGAGGGATGTGGCTCAGCTTGGCAGTGGTCGTCTTTGTGGCTGGACTTTGCGTAGAAAAGAGATTGCTCTATACCCTATTAGCAGTGCCCCTAGTATTGTTTTTGTACCATGGAGAAGTGTCCAGTCGCCTCTGGTCACTATTTAGTGGTCAAGATACATCCGTTATGCTCCGTTGGGCTCTATGGGACAGTACTATGTACATGATAGAAGATTTCCCTATCTTTGGTATCGGTTGGGATGCCTTTTGGATGACCTATCCAGCGTATAACTATTTTATACAAGATCCAACGGTCATTATTTATCATGCTCATAATTTATATTTGCAAATTGCGGCGGAGACAGGTCCTATATCCCTCTGCATGTTCCTCGCCATTTTAATCGGTCATAGTCGAAATGTGCAGAAACAAAGAGCACTCGGCGTGGCTATGCGATATGGAATGACATTAATTACAGTGGCAGTACTAGTAAGCGGTCTTTTTGACCATGCCTTATATAGTCAACAAGTGAGCCTCGTATTGTGGCAGTTCTTGGGATTTGCCATGAGTGCCATTCGAAAGTAGCCTTTCCTAGCTGGCTATGGCATTTTTGACTAGCAAAATAAGCCCGTAACACACCCCTTCACAAGCTATACAGTGGTTATGCTTGCTCAGGGGTATGTTACGGGCTTTTCTGTTTGTGCGAGTAGGGTAGTCAGTAAGTGACCGCCACAAGGCTGCTACGCCTCACTGCGTTCCTCAGGGGGGATGTGTATTATAATAAGACTTGAATAATCATTGCTATAATTATACTGGTAGGAAATGTTAGAGGGCTTATAGCATTTTTAAAGAATTGTATGGATAGGTGGTGCATGGGGTGCTACCGTGCTGCAGTATAGATGTGGTATAATTTAGGTAACTCAAAGAGCGAGGTGTTCCTATGCAATTCAAGTCCTTTGATGAGTTGACTATTCAAGATAATTTTATCTTTGAAAAGGTAATGCGTGAGAAGTCGATTTGTAAGGAATTATTAGAACGGGTATTGGAGATTTCTATTCGGGACATTGTGTATATTGAAACGGAAAAAACGATGGAATCTGGCCTTGATGAAAAGGGGATTCGTTTAGATGTGTATGTCAATGATGACGAAGGAACCGTCTACAATATTGAAATGCAAACATACAAAAATATGCCAGAGTTAATCAAACGGTCACGATTTTATCATAGTGCTATTGACCATTATTCCATGAAAAAAGGTGCCGATTACATGACCTTGAATGATTGTTTTGTAATCTTTATTTGCACGTTCCCTATATTTTCAGGAAAGCGTCATAAGTACACGTATACGAAAAAATGTACAGAAGAACTGGGTAGAGAGTTGGGAGATGGTGTAACGACTATATTCTTGAGTACTAAGGCAAACATGAATGATGTTTCAGAATTATTACAGAACTTTTTGGACTATGTAGATGGTAGACCGCCAGTAGATGGTTTAGTACAACAGATGGATGAGATTGTACATGTAGTGAAGCAAAGTAAGGAATGGAGAGGCGAATATATGAAGTTAGAAATGGATCGGAAGAAATATTGGCGTGAAGGAAAACTAGAGGGAAAACTAGAAGGAATATTAGAAGGAAAGGAAGAAGGTAGGTTAGAAGCTATTATTGGGATGCTACGCGAGAAATTATCGGTAGAGATGATTGCCCGTATTACAAATATGTCTGTAGAACAAGTGATTCAAATTGGAAAAGAGCATGCATTGCTTTAAGACGTCACTTGTGATGCTATGTAGCCTGTGGCGTTGCTAGCTGATACAGATAAAGGGAAGAGCACGACATATTCCTCCGCAAACTGATACAGTGGTTAGGTTTGCTCCGGAACATGTCGTGCTCTTCTTGTGTTTGTGTGATTTAGTCAATGAGGGCCGCCACAAGGCTGCTACGCCTCATTGCGTTCCTCGGGGTTTTTAGTAATTATTATTAACGATGTGTGTGATTTGTGCTATAATAAAATTGAAGAGTCATCAACGTGTTGTTGGGCTCATCTCTTCCTATAATGGGAGGAGGTGGTACTATGAAAAAGTTTAGAAAAATCGAAATATTGATTTTAATTCTAAAATTAGTAGTACAACTTATTGAGTTGTTTAAATAACCAATGAAAAAGCCTAACGTATAAGGTCTTGCACACCTTAACACGTTAGGCTAATCCAATTTTACCAATTTTGGAGATGAGCCTAACGCCACAGACACGTTGATGGCTCTTCTTTTTTACATTTGTATTGTACCATATGTTAAGAAAAAATACTACTTATTTAGTCAATGTAGTTCGTCACGATAGCGGAGGGGTATTTGCAAATTTATGGACTTGCTATTTTATTATAGGTAATGGCTATATATAATAATATGTATCCTGTATAAGGATAAATGTACGTATATTGTTGACATATGATGGACATCTTAGTATACTTAATTCATCGTTATTCGATAGGTTTTACTGGAAAGTGAGGTGGATTGAATGCCTATACGAGTAGTGAAAGGATTACCAGCCATAGGGAAACTTTCAGAAGAGAATATATTCGTCATGGATTCGGAACGGGCAGAGTCACAGGATATTCGTCCTCTACA
>CALGLI010000357.1 GCA_937930265.1 uncultured Veillonella sp.
TAGTTTTCAATCATACTAGCCCCAAATACAGGATGTTGTTTGTATTTGGATAATTCCTGACGATTGAAGTACGGAAACTTCATTAAGGTAGTAGAAGGTAAACAAATTAAACCCAAGTCATGAAGACATGCTGCATGGCGGATTAATTCGATTTCCCCTTTTGGCAATCCCATTTTAGCAGCAATAGCCACGGCGTAATTGGCAACTTGTACTGAATGCACATATAAAGTTTGACTTTTCATTTGAATCATCTGTAAGAGTTGTAAAGTAACTAACTCTAGAGTGCTTTTATCTTGTTCGTAAGCACCTGATTCCTGTATTAATGATAACATAAACATGCGCAAACCCTTTCTAATACATAGAAACGGCGTACTCTTTTTTGGAAAACCACCGTTTTTATATTCTTCGTTTACTTAAGTACACACATTATACAATAAAATTCTATCCTTGAATATACCCTACAGAGTGGACAAAAATATACTGGAAACTTCTCATCATTAGCATAAAAAGTGAGAATGTGATAAACATGGGATGCAGTCAAGCTGATGTATATTTGATGGAAAAAAGCAAGTCTTTTTTCTAACTGTATTATATAAAAATAGTATAAGTAGAATGAAAAAATCATGATGTTTCCTAAGTGACAAAAGTAAAAAATATAGATATAATTAAGGTACATAACGGGTCTGTGGTTGAAAGTCGAGGCCAGTCGCAGGCAAAACGATCCACATAAGCAATGAGAAATTGTGAGCATGGTGCGGCTTAGATGTAAGACCTGCCGACAGAAGATGTCGAGAGGAGTAGTAGTGGGGAGCACAGCTTAAGAGCGAACCTTCCAGCAGGCGAGTGTGGGGGCAAAGACCAGGTCAGCCGTATGAAACACAGCAGAAATTGTTCTGCTGTGTATTTTTTTATATTTATGTGTCGTAGTCTTTGAAGATAGGGAGTACAATTTAGCAGATATACTGACTGTAAATAAAAATACATAAAATCTGCAAAAATATGTTGACTAAATATTCCTATAGATGTATAATCAGTGCATAAGGTACAACATGAGTGATTTAGTAAAGGAGAAACATCATGAAAACAAATGTAAAAAAACTAATATGTACTGGTTTATTAGCCTTAGGTGTAGTAGCACTACTAGGAGGATGTGGTTCTCAAGGTGGAGACCAAGCACAAAAAGGAAGCGTCTTAAAAATAGGTACCAATGCAACCTTTGTGCCGTTCGAGTTTAAGCAAGAAGGTTCCGAAGAATTGCAAGGCTTTGACATAGATGTGGCCAAAGAAATTGCGAAACGGACGGGTAAGACTATTGAATTTAAAAACGTTCCTTTTGATGCTCTAGTGCCAGCCTTAGATAATGGTGAGATTGATGTAGCGGCATCGGGGATGACCATCACTAAAGCACGGATGGAAAAAGTAGGTTTCAGTATGCCTTATTACGAATCTGGTATGGCTGTGGTTGTAAAGGATACTAGTGCGATTAAAGGCTTAGATGATTTGACAGGCAAAACAATTGCTGTACAAATGGGGACTACAGGGGCAGACTTAGCAAGTAAAATTAATGGAGCTATAGTAAAAAACTTTGACCATACAAGCGATGCCTTATTAGAATTACAAAATGGCGGTGTAGAAGGTGCGTTGATTGATTTACCAGTAGCGCAGTATTACGTAGCTAAACATAGCGATCAGCACTTAACAATCATCGCGTATCCAAATACGAAAGAATACTTTGGATTGGCAATGAACAAAAAGAATAAAGACCTAGTAGATAGTGTAAATAAAGCCTTGACAGAGATGAAGCAAGATGGTACTTTAAACAAAATATACCAAACATGGTTTAAAACTGACATGCCGAAGGATATTCCCGTGACATACGAAGGGAAATAATGTACTATATAAGGAGGCTTTGTGCCTCCTTATCTGTGTTAAATGAAAGGATGGATAGGTAACGATGGATTTTAATTGGCAGTTAATTGTCGACTCTTTACCCCTGTTAATTGGAGGGGCTGGAATTACGATTCAAATTACCCTTATGAGTGTGGGCTTTGGTTTCTTTATTGGACTTGTAGTGGCGTTGATGAACTTATCACGATTTAAAGTGATTCGTTTGATTGCAAAATGTTATGTAGAATTATTCCGTGGTACACCACTATTAGTACAAATCTTTATGATTTACTTTGGTGGTCCCAAATTAGTGGGGGCTATTGTTAATGCCAATGGTGCGCCAGAACCAATTGGTCCCTATTTAGCAGCCGTTTTGGCGTGCTCTATTAACTCTGGTGCCTATGTATCTGAAATTTTCCGTGCCGGCATCCAATCCATTAATAAAGGTCAAATGGAAGCAGGTCGTTCTTTAGGATTAACTTGGTTCCAAACGATGCGCTATGTCATCATGCCACAAGCTTTTAAAGCTATCATTCCACCATTGGGTAATGAATTTATTGCTATGTTGAAAGATACTTCTCTAGTAGCAGTGATTGGTTTTGAAGAATTGACACGTCGTGGACAATTAATCATCGCTCGTACTTATGGTTCCTTTGAAATTTGGACGGCTGTAGCGGTGATTTACTTGATTATGACATTAACCATTTCCCGACTCGTAGCGTACTTAGAAAGGAAATATAATATCAAATGATTCAATTACAGAATGTACATAAATATTTTGGACAATTACATGTCTTAAAAGGCGTTTCTACAGAAATCGATGCTGGTGAAGTAGTGGTTATTATTGGACCATCTGGTTCTGGTAAATCCACCTTCCTACGCAGTCTCAATCTTCTTGAAGAAGTAACCAAGGGACAAATTACCGTGAACGGCTATGACCTCACTGACCCAAAAACCAATATTGATATCGTCCGTGAAAATGTCGGGATGGTCTTCCAGCACTTC
>CALGLI010000358.1 GCA_937930265.1 uncultured Veillonella sp.
CCTACCGCTAGCTCTGTCAACCCTCCTGTTAAAGGACCCACAGTATTGCCTAGAACTAATCCCATCTGAAAGATACCCATGGCTGTGCCCACTCGTTCCTTCGGAACCGACAAGGATACCATGGTCATAGCAGCTGGCATAAATCCATTGGCAAAGCCTTGGAAGGCACGAACTACTAAAAATTGATATTCATCTTGTACAAAGGCGCCCCATGCATAGGATACGCCAATTAAAAGTCCTGCTCGGATTGCCATGAGTTTCTTTCCATGCTGATCCGCCAACCGCCCCCATACAGGAGCCATAATAGCCGCAATAAAAAAAGAAATAGAAAATGACAAACCCGACCATAGAGCTAAGTGTTCCTGTTCCACTCCCAATTCTAACAGGTATACAGGAAGAAAAGGAATAATCATGGTATAGCAAATGGCTAGCAGCGACATTCCTATGGTGAGTATCCACACTGCCACCATCCCTGTTTGTTGTAATCGTTTCATGTTTCACATCCTCTATATAGATACCTAAGGTATTCTTATTGTATCACAGATCATAGGAGAACCTCTGAGAAAGAGGCATAAAAATAGAGGACAGTTGATATGCCATCAACAATCCTCTACATTCTTTAGGCGTACATCTAATTATATGTTATTACCTGTTACATTATGCAACACTTTGAACAAGAGCCCTTGCAATTGTTCTGTTTCTTCCGAAGATAAGCCAAGTTTCGACTCAATGTATCCTGGAATATGACGAACTTTTTTCTGCAATGATTTGCCTTTTGTCGTTAAGGTAATTATCATGGAGCGCTCATCATCTTTTAAACGTTCCCGTACAATATAACCTTTTAATTCTAGCTTTTTCAACAATGGTGTTAATGTACCAGAATCCAAGAAAATTCTTTCTCCAATGGCTTTTAAATTCACCCGTTTCAATTCCCAGATAACAGACATGGCTAAGTATTGTGTATAGGTTAATCCTAATCTAGTCAATTCTGCTTGGCATGCCCGGAACACTTCTTTTGTTGCTGCATACAAAGGAAACCCCACTTGGGTTTCTACGTTTAAGATATTTTTCTCTTTTTTCATCCCAACTTCCCTTTCTCTTTTCAACTCCTTACACGGAAAAACGTCGATCAATTACATCTTGTAATGTTAAACTTTGCATGTACTCGCGTAGATGATTTTGCAAATGCTCCCATAATGGTAATGTACGACATCCGTCACTCATAGGGCATGTGTTAACTTCTTCTTCTAAGCAAGCTACCACAGCAATAGAATCTTCCGTAGCCGCTAGAATATCATACACTGTATAGTCTTTTGGCTCTTTTGTTAATTGATACCCACCGTATTTACCACGTACACTTTTTACGTACCCCGCAGCACCTAAGCGTGCTACAATTCCCTCTAAGTATTTATCAGAAATCTTTTGACGCTCTGCCAGTTCGCGGATGGACACATTACGATCTACACTATGTTCCGCTAAGTCCACTAACACACGTAATGCATATCGACCTTTAGTAGAAATTTTCATAAATAATACCTCTTCACAAGTAGGATTTATTATCCATCACTTATTATATATAGTTTATTTAGTTTTGTCTATATAGTTTCTGCCTTTGGGCTGTATTTATAGTGCATAGTTATTACTCTATCTATTCATATATCTAATTATCGACGTAAATTTTTCAATACTACGAAAATAAATATCTTTCATTTTCCCTCTCCTTCACTTCTTTTATAACTTAAAATTATTAGTTTTAAAATTTTTATAACTTTTTTAAATAAAACTCTATCCTATGTCAACATTCTGTGATACAATAAAGCCATCCTATTTTCAATTCTCACTTGTGTGATTTTTCTCACAACTTTTATCAATTATCTTTTTTTCTCATGATAGCTATGCTATAATGTAAATATAGTTTTTGTTATGGAGGAGGAGGTTTTATTATGTTAGAAAGGTTATTCGCACTGAAAGAGCGAAATACCACAGTCCGCACCGAAATCATTGCAGGACTGACCACATTCATTACCATGGCATACATTTTGCTACTGGCTCCAAACTTATTAAGCCTAGCAGGAATGGACAAGGATGCCGTATTGATTGCCGCCGCATTGGGTGGTGGGTTAGTAACGATTGCTATGGGAGTCATTGTTAACTATCCGATTGCTTTGGCCCCAGGTGTTGGTTTACTTGCATTCTATTCATTCACTGTGGTTCTGGGTATGGGATTGACATGGCAAACTGCATTAGGTGCTGTATTTATCTCAGGTCTTGTGTTCCTAGTGCTAACCCTAACGAAAATCAGGCAGCTTATTATTGAATCTATTCCTACATCTTTGAAAGTGGCTATTACAGTAGGTATTGGACTTTTCATCTGTATCATTGGTTTGAAGTTATCGGGCCTTATGACAATTTCTCTATCCTTACAGCCAGGTACATTGCACGATATTGTAACGGCAAAAGGTCATGGTGCTCCTACAGCTTCTGAAACTTTACTGACTCTCGGAAATCTACAAAGTCCAGAAGTACTCTTATCCTTATTCGGCTTGTTTTTTACTGGTGCGTTAATGGCACGTCGTATCACGGGGGCCTTACTCATCGGTGTAATCACCACATCTATCCTAGCCTATATCACTGGTATCGCCACATTGCCAGACACATTAACATTACTAGCAATTCCAGATTTTAGTAAAATAGCATTTATGGAATTAGATATAGCTTCTGCCTTTAATGTAGGACTTGTAACTATCATCTTCTCATTCACCTTTGTTGAGTTGTTCGACTCCATGGGGACCTTAATTGCAACGGCTACCAAAGCTGGTATTGCGGATCCTAAAAAAGGAAGTTTCCCAGGTCTTGGACGTGCTATGATTTGTGACTCCTTAGGCGTTAGCTTTGGTGCTATGCTCGGTTCCAGTACGATTACAGTATTCGTTGAAAGTGCTGCTGGTGTTGGTGCTGGTGGCCGCACTGGTTTGACAGCAGTCACTTGTGGTTTGATGTTTATTCTTTGCTTATTCTTTGCTCCTGTTATTGCCTTAGTACCTAATGCAGCGACAGCACCTGTATTGATTCTAGTAGGGGCTTTAATGATGGAAGCCATCCGTGAAATCGATTTCTCTGATTGGACAGAAGGATTTCCTGCGTACCTTGTAATTGTATTAATGCCTTTCACATACAGCATTGCTAATGGCGTAGCAGCTGGTCTTATCGTGTATCCATTAATGAAATTAATCACTGGTCGTCACAAAGATGTGCACTGGTTCATGTATGTCCTTGCACTCATTGTATTAACTAAATATATATTCTTTAACTAATCAAATAAGATACTAGCAAAAAGGGCTGTACTCCATGTATTCCATACATGTGGTACAGTCCTTTTATCCTGCTTATTACCTAATTTATATTATCCTAGTCATATTACTTTTATGCGCACACATAAGGCATCAACGGATATTTCCTATATATCATCTCATCTCCACTCATCTCTATACCAACTATATCTGTTAGCATGCATTAGCTAATTATAAAGAAAATCCCTAGAAAATGAAATATTTCCTAGGATTTTCTTTCTATCTATACAGTTATAATAAATCGTCTTCATACACTGCTTCTTCGAAAAACAATGGCAACAAGTCTTCACTATATTCGTTCATGTCGCGACCTGTTTTAGAGAACACTACAGATGCAGCAAAGCGCATTAACTCCGCTTCGTTCTCTGGATTGTTCACAAATTCTTCAATAATTTTGTCCATATCTAAATGGCGTTTCATAATAAATCGAGCTAATTTACGACGATTTACGGGATCATTCACAAGTTCATCTACATCGATAATATACTCTGGCATTTTGATCGCAATATGCGTATGGATTCCGTCTTCTTTCATAATAACCTCCTGCTCACCCTATCCTAGGGCTAT
>CALGLI010000359.1 GCA_937930265.1 uncultured Veillonella sp.
GTAAGTGATAGAAGCGCCATAGAACAGCCAGGAATCATGCACATTTTCATTTTAACGAGAAAGTGCGGGGTCCGTAACACACCCTTTCACGAGCTATACAGTGGTTATGCTTGCATAGGGGTATGTTACGGGCTATTGCATTTGAATAGGTAGTAAGTACGCGACCGCCATAAAGGGCACTACGCCTAAATATATTCTTAGGGTGATGCCTACTTGTTAGTATTAGGATGAATAATACCATAGGATTATGTAGTGAAATAAAAAAATGTTATGAATAATATAACTTATGGAAATGCATAAACATAAATAGAGTAACTAGGTAGGATTAATGATATCGAAAAAAATTAGAGTAAACCAACAATTATAGATATAAGGAGATAAAGAGTATAACAAAAAGTTATACTCACTCTATTTTTATCTATTCTGTATGCCTATTATGCATATAATTACATATATGGTTGACAATAATAAGAAAAATGAGTAGTATTTATGAGAATTAACAAATGTCACACTTTGAGTAGACATTTAATCTTATATTTCTTCTACATGTTTGTAAGTAAGAAATTTCTTTCATAATAGAAATAAAAGAATTGAATGTATAGTGTGATTGTTAGATAGCTGAATAAGTCATTCAAACTAAAGGAGATGGTAGTATGATCGACATTTTAGATCGCGTGCAAGGCGCAGCGTTGCAAGCAAAAATTACTACAGCAGAAGAAGCAGCTAAATTGATTAATCCAGGAGACCATGTAGGTATCAGTGGTTTTACACCGTCTGGTTATCCTAAAGCAGTGCCATTGGCACTTGCAAAACGCATGGAAACAGATCCTTTCCAAATCGATCTTTGGACTGGTGCATCAGTTGGTGATGAAGCAGACGGAGCGTTAACTCGTGTAAACGGTATTCGCCGCCGTTTCCCATATCAAACAAATAACGATACTCGTAAAGCTTTAAATAGCCAAAAAATTCGTTACATTGATATGCACCTTAGCCAAATGGCTCAACAAATCCGTTACGGTTTCTTCGGTGACACTGATGTTGCTATCATTGAAGCGGTTTGTATCCGTGAAGATGGTGGTATCGTTCCAAGTACATCCGTTGGTAACTCTCCAACATTTGTTAGCCAAGCTAAAAAAGTTATCGTAGAAGTGAACGTATCTCAACCAATGTCCTTGGTAGGTATGCATGATATCTATGAACCACAAGATCCTCCATACCGTGAGCCATTCCCAATCAAAGCGGCTGGCGATCGTATCGGAACGGATTACATCCCATGTGACCCTGCGAAAATCGTAGCTATCGTTCCATGTGATGTACCTGATACAACTCGTCCATTAGCACCAATCGATGATGATGCAAAAGCGATGAGTCAACATTTGATTAACTTCTTCTTAGAAGAAGTTAAAGCAGGTCGTTTACCTGAAAACTTATTGCCATTACAATCTGGCGTAGGTTCCGTAGCAAATGCTGTTGTGTCTGGATTGGCGGAAGGTCCTTTCACAAACTTATCCATTTTCACAGAAGTTATCCAAGATGGTATGTTGGACTTAATCGATGCAGGTAAAGTAACAGATTGTTCTGGTACAGCATTGTCCCCATCCCCAGATGGATTAAAACGTTTCTATGACAATATTGAGAAATATAGCAAACATATTCTCTTGCGCCCACAAGAGATTTCCAATAACCCTGGCTTAGCTCGTAGACTTGGTGTTATCACTATGAATACAGCAATCGAATTCGATATCTTCGGTAATGTAAACTCTACTCATATTATGGGTAGCAAAATGATGAATGGTATCGGTGGTTCCGGGGACTTCACTCGAAATGGTTATATCTCCATTTTCTGTACGAACTCTGTAGCAAAAGGCGGAGACATCAGTTCTATCGTTCCTTTTGTATCTCACATTGACCATACAGAACATGATGTACAAGTATTCTGTACAGAACAAGGTATTGCCGATGTTCGTGGTTTGGCTCCAATTGAAAGAGCATACAAAATTATTGAAAATTGTGCTCACCCAGACTACAAACAAGAATTACTTAACTACCTCGAAAGAGCTATTGAAAAGACAAATGGCGCCCATACACCTATCTTATTAGATGAAGCTCTTTCTTGGCATAAACGCTTCACTGAAACAGGAAGCATGAAAAAACAAGGTTAATTTTATAGGAGGATGATGAACATGGCTAATGACAACTTAAAAGCCAAACTTGCTGAATATGATGCAGCGTACGCTAAAAACTGTGAGAAAGTACCTGCTCGTCAAAACTTACCAGAACAACCGGTATACACGCCGCTTGATTTAGAAGGTTTTGATTATGAACGTGATCTTGGATTCCCAGGATTCTATCCTTACACTCGTGGTGTGCAACCTACTATGTACCGTGGTCGTTTCTGGACAATGCGTATGTATGCTGGTTTCGCAACTGCTGAAGAGTCCAACAAACGTTACCGTTACTTAATCGAGTCTGGTGCAACTGGTCTTTCCTGCGCATTCGACTTACCTACACAAATCGGTTATGACTCTGATGACGTTATGGCTGAAGGCGAAGTTGGTAAAGTAGGTGTAGCGATTGACTCCTTGGCAGATATGGAAA
>CALGLI010000360.1 GCA_937930265.1 uncultured Veillonella sp.
CACCAGATACATGTGTTTCTGCTTGTACTATAAAGGGTGCAACTATAGTAGATATACTTGCTAAAGCAAGTCCTAGTGCTAACTTCTTACATACTTTCATAAGAGCTCCTACTACGCTTGAAATACAGCCTGTGCTTGGGCAATTTCATAACGCAATTTTTCTTCATCAATAGTCAATAATGCTTTATCTTTCATCACTACTTTACCAGCCACAAGAACGGTAGTAGCATCTGATGAATTTGCTGCATAGACTAAGGATGCTACATCATTATACCGAGGTTGCCAATGTAATCCTGTTGTATCATAAAGCACAATATCTGCACGATATCCTACATCTAATATACCCAAATCATGGTAATCTAATGCTTTAGCCCCCATGACGGTACCAAGTTCCCAAGCTGTTTGTGCCGGTATCGCCAATGGATCGTATAAACGAGCTTTGTGTAACATAGCTGCTAAACGTACTTCTTCTAGCATATCTGCATTATTGTTACTAGCAGAACCATCTGTGCCTAAGCCTACCACAATTCCTTTAGCAAGCATTTCTGGCACCGGTGCAATACCACTGGCTAATTTCAAATTCGATTGTGGATTATGTGCAACACGAACAGATTTTTCTTTCATAATATCCATATCTTCATCAGTGACATGAACACAATGCGCCGCTAAACAACCTAAATCAAATAAGCCTAAGTCATTCATGTGTGCAATAGGAGTTTTACCAGTGGCTTTCACTACATTGTCCACTTCCCCTTTTGTTTCACTTAAATGCATATGAACTTGTGCTCCCAAATCATGCCCTAATTGAACTACTCGTTCTAAATACGCATCAGGACACGTATACGGTGCGTGAGGTCCTAACATCACCTTAATTTGATCTTGGTTATAACCGTGATATGTTTCAAACAACTCTTTACTTTCTACTAACGCTTGTTCTGCCGTAGGCGCTACACCAGCCATACCACGAGATAAAACGGCACGAATACCTGTTTCTTTCACAGTCTCTGCGGTTTGGTCCATAAAGAAATACATATCACTAAAACAAGTAGTACCAGAACGGAACATTTCAGCAATGCCTAATTGAGTGCCCCAATATACTAAGTGATTATTCAATTTAGCTTCCGCTGGCCAGATGGCAGTTTGTAACCAATCCATTAACTCCAAATCATCTGCATAATTACGTAATAAGCCCATAGCAATATGAGTATGCGTATTTACCATACCTGGGGCTGCTAACATCCCTTTGCCATCAATGACTTCTTTTGATTGCGGGATACTATCATTAGATACAAATTCCTTAATATAGCCATTTTCAACGACAATGGCTGTATCTCTTACAATCGTATTTCCTTGTAACACATCAACATGTGTAATCACAACATCAACCATGATATACTCCTATTTCATTTTCTTCGCTTGTAAGGACTGAATACTATCTTTGAATGGAGGTCGTAGTACCCCTTCTTCTGTAATAATAGCAGTCACTAAATTATGAGGTGTCACATCAAAAGCCGGATTCAATACTTCAATACCTTGCGGTGCTGAAGGTACGCCTTGGAATTGCAATACCTCTTGAGGATTACGCATTTCAATAGGAATGTCTTTACCACTTGTCATAGAAAAATCGAATGTACTATACGGAGCGGCTACATAAAACGGAATGTTATGATATTTGGCTAATACGGCAACACTATAGGTACCAATTTTATTCGCTACATCACCTTCTAGGGTAATGCGGTCAGCACCTACAATCACTGCATCAATAAGCCCTTGTTGCATAGCATAGCCAGCCATATTATCTGTTTGTAATGTCACTGGAATACCATCTTCATGAAGCTCAAAAGCAGTTAGTCGAGATCCTTGTAATAAGGGTCTTGTTTCATCTGCATACACACGATCTAACTTACCTTGTGCATGGACTTCACGAATCACTCCTAATGCAGTGCCTATTCCTGCCGTAGCCAACGCTCCTGCATTACAATGTGTTAAAATTCCTATTTCCTTACCCTCTTCTTTTAACTCTTTAATAATCCTAAATCCTATCTCTCCTATATTTCTACTTATTTGTATATCTTCTTCTCTTATATGCTCCGCCTCATCTAAGATTATATCTTTTATTTCATCTATACTCTTATCTTTATTTTCAATAAATACTCTATTCAATCTATTTAACGCCCAAAAAAGATTAACAGCTGTAGGTCTTGATGTAGCTAGGTAATTCTTTATGGTTTTAAATTCTTCATAAAACTCCTCGTATGTACTTGCTTCTATTTTTTTTGTCAATACTGCAAGACCTATTGCCGCTGTCACACCTATTGCCGGAGCACCTCTAACCCTTAACTTTTTTATAGCTTCCCATATCTGACTTGGTTCAAACATCTTTTATCTAAATCCTTTCTTTTTTTCTATAGCTATCTTAACACAAAAACTATATATTTTCAAACTCCAAATACCTATTCACACAGACTTTATTCACACAAACAAAACAACTG
>CALGLI010000361.1 GCA_937930265.1 uncultured Veillonella sp.
TGATTCAAAATTCTGTCAAACATATTCCTAATGTTGAAATTGATTGTACAGGTGGCTTGCTCAATGAGTATGTTAAATCCAAGAATGCTACTATTATTATTCGAGGATTACGTGCATTGAGCGACTTTGAATATGAATTTCAGAGAGCTTTATTTTCAAAATATTTAGATGATGAGATTGAAACTGTGTTTATTATGACCAACAATAAATATGCTTTCGTAAGCTCTACGGGGATACGAGAATTAGCTAAATTTGGCGGCAAATTAGAAGGTTTAGTACCAGATGTTGTGAAAGAAGCACTAGAAGATAAATTTAATACAGTACAAGAAAAATAGGAGGACGCCATGAGAACAGAAAAATTATTAGAAGAATTGGAAAACTTGATTGTTACTAGTAACAATATGATTATGACAAATAAAAAGTTAATTGAAGAAGAAGAAATTATGCGTATAGTAGATGCGTTGACAGAATCTTTGCCACTTGAATTAGAAGAATCTCGTCGCATTGTAGCGGAGCGTGATCGTATTGTGGCGGAAGGACAAAAGCAAGCCGATGCGTTGATTGAGCAAGCGAAAGAATATATTCAAAAATTAACAGAAGAAAGTGAATTGGTAAAACAAGCACAAGAACATGCTAATCATATCATTGCAGAAGCTAATAAGTCTTCTGAAGAACTTAAAAATAGTTCTATTCAATATGCTAGTGATGTGTTCAAATATGTGGAATCTAATTTGGAACGCACCCTAGAAGCATTGCAAGAAAATCGTCAATCATTATATAAATAATTCATTTGGGACTGTAGCAAGATATGTTTTGTTGCAGTCTCTTTTATATGTAATAATGATGGTATGTTCTTATAAGTTTCTACTGTTTGGAAATAATTCTATGGGTGTTTATTGTTCTAAAGCACTATGTACCTGCGTAAGTGACAAATACATATTTTAATTTTTTGAAAGAAATTAAAAGGAGTTTTTATAATCTTGTCGAATACTAACAATATCAGTTTCATGTAATACTAAGAGGAGGTATACTATGAATTTTGAAATTCGTAATGGCCACGATTATATTGATGAAGTAAAAGATTTATTTGTAGAGTATGTACGATCCTTAGGTGTGTCCGCTAATGTAAGAGAGTTTCATGGGCTGGAAGATAAGTACAAAGGTGAAGGTGAA
Organism: uncultured Veillonella sp.; assembly: GCA_937930265.1. GTDB lineage: Bacteria > Bacillota > Negativicutes > Veillonellales > Veillonellaceae > F0422. The sequence continues at coordinate 1,174 of CALGLI010000361.1, forward strand.
GCCTTGTATATTGCCTTTATCGATAATAAACCAGCGGGTTGTGTCGCATTACGCTATGTTGATAGTAAAACAGCCGCTATGAAACGGTTGTACGTTCGTCCTGCTTTTCGGCATAGCTCTTTAGGCACGAATATGGCTAAAATGGTAGTAGAAGATGCTCGTGAATTTGGATATAAAACATTGCTCTTAGATAGTTTGCCTAGTATGGAAAATGCAAAAGAGTTATATACTAATTTAGGGTTTAAAAAGCTAGACGGCACAAAGAAAACAGTGAAAACTGTCGTTCATTTATCATTGCCGTTATAAGAAAATAGATGTATACTCTATATGTAAGGACCTTCTACATATAGCAGAGTAAATAAGCTGTAACATGAGATAGGCGGATACATATCTCTGTTACGGCTTCTTTGTGTAATGTGTTTATAAGGCACTTCTTTCATCTATATGATACTAGAATAGTTTCTAGTGAGTAGGAGTAAAGGAATGGTGAATCGTTTGGAAGATATGAATCTAATAGAGGAACCCTATCGTATGCTGTGCAACCCTCCATATGATTTGAAGGGAAAACATATTGTAGTAGGCGTAACAGCGGGCATTGCAGCCTACAAAGCGGTGGAGTTAGTTAGCCGTTTATATAAAGCAGGAGCTGAAGTGAAAGTGGTAATGACAAGAAATGCCACTAAATTTGTAAGCCCCCTTGTGTTTGGTGAAATTAGTAAACACAAAGTGGCAGTGGACATGTTTGAGAATGTACAGGATTGGAATGTAGAACATATTGCTTATGCTACATGGGCAGATGCGTATATTGTGGCACCAGCTACAGCCAATATCATAGGTAAAATGGCCCATGGTATCGCAGATGATATGTTATCTACACAATTGTTGGCAACGACAGCTCCGGTATTTGTCTGTCCCGCTATGAATAGTAATATGTTTGCCCACCCTGCCGTGCAAGACAATCTAAGGGTGTTGCGCAGTCGTGGCGTGCATATATTAGACCCTGAAAGAGGACTTCTTGCATGTGGCGTAGAAGGTAAAGGTCGCTTACCAAGCCCCAAAATGATCATGGACTGGGTTTACTATCATTTGGGTAAAACGGATCTATTAGCAGGAAAAACAATT
>CALGLI010000362.1 GCA_937930265.1 uncultured Veillonella sp.
AAGGTCGTGAAAGGCGCCAACAGGGCATTTCTTTGGATACGATCCAATGGAACCACCTGTTGCAATGCTTCCCATACAGTGTTCATATTACTGTGCCTTTTCTAAAATTTTCATACCTTCAGTGATTGGTTCGCTAATGATTCGATAAATATCATTCGCCACTTGTGTCCAACGTGCATGCGCTGTTAAGTACGCATTCGCACCAGAATTAGCTTGTACCATTGGCAATAAACCTTCTAATTTTTTCAATAACTCTTCCGCTTCAGGAGCATCTGCAATTTTTGCATATTCCAGTTGCATTTGTAAAGACATAAATTCTTCTACCATGCCTTTTGCTGCTTGGTCGTCTTTAATTGCCTCTTGGGCTGCCATCATTTCTTTATGTTCTTCGCTGTCACGCATTGCTTTTTGTAATTCATATGCTAAATCGTAATTCATAATTCCTCCTCAATCCTGTTCAGATTTCATTCTTATATAACTTCATATATTGTGTATGCCATACAGTCTATCACGTCTAAACTTTAGCCACCTGTGAAAGCCCATAGTACTTCACCATAATAGGCTATACCGTATACGTAAACTGACTATATACACTATTTTCTGTTAGAGCAACACCTACTACCAGGTGCTTACACCTCGATAGATACGCCTGGTCCAATCCCTTGTAAATCAGGGAATCCCAATTGGCGCATACCTTCATAGGCAATGATTGCCACCGCATTCGACAAATTTAAAGATCGCGCCTCATCAATCATCGGAATGCGAATGCATGTGTCTGGATTGGCTGCCACAATTTCTTCTGGCAAACCTTTTGTTTCTTTACCAAACACGAGCATATCTCCAATTTCATATTGCACTTCTGCGTGGGTATGGGCTGCCTTCGTTGTAGCATACCAAAAGCGCCGGTCTTTATATTGCTCATACACTTCATCCAAAGACTTATGTATTTTCACATCTACTAGATGCCAATAATCAAGGCCCGCTCGTTTTAAATATTTATCTTCAATGGAAAACCCCAAAGGTTCCACCAAATGTAGTGTCATATGATTTGCTGCACAAAGGCGTGCAATATTGCCCGTATTACCAGGAATTTCCGGTTCTACTAATACAATTTCCATGATTCACCTACTATCTTATCGCTTAAAATGTCCGCTTTTACCACCTTGTTTTTCCACAAGATACACAGGACCAATGGTCATAGTTTTGTCGACGGCTTTTACCATATCATAGACAGTCAATAGACCCACTTGAACCGCTGTTAACGCTTCCATTTCCACCCCTGTAGGGCCCGTAGTTTTCACCGTGCTACGAATGCACACAGCTTGTTTCTCTTCTACCAAGGAACAGTCTACACTCACCTTCGTCAATGCCAATGGATGGCATAGCGGAATGAGGTTGGACGTTTGCTTCGCTCCCATGATGGCTGCCAATTGTGCCACTGCCAGAACATCACCTTTCTTGACATTCCCGCTAGCCACAATACTGAAAGCTTCCTCACTGAGCGTAATAAACCCTTCTGCTACAGCCACGCGCTCTGTGTGATCCTTTTGGGACACATCCACCATATGCGCATTACCGCCTTCATCAAAATGTGTTAATTTCATAGATACCTCCATGTGAAGATTATTATACCATAGAGAGGGGAAAAACGTCAGTAATCTATACAGCGAAAGGTCTAAGATATGGAAAAGAACCATTCCAAAACGATTCAGGAACAGTTCTTTTCTATTATACTTCATCATACAAAGATACTTGTATCGCATCTAAACGAATATAAGCTTAGTGATATGTAATTACAATTCGATAGTTTGCCCTGGATCTACAACAAGACCTGCTTGTTTATGTTTTGCTTCTAACAACGCCACAAAGGTTGCTGGCTCTTTATCGATGACAGGCCATGTTTTGTAGTGAATCGGAATCGTTGTATTGGCTTGAATCCAAGAGGCTGCTGTCACAGCATCTTCTACACCCATAGTAAAGTTGTCTCCAATTGGCAACAAAGCATAGTCAATTTCACCGTGACGACTGATTAATTTCATGTCGCTAAACAATGCAGTATCCCCAGCAAAGTATACACGTTTACCAAAGAACTCAATGATCACACCTGCCGCATGACCACCTGGAACACCAGACCCATGGAAGGCCGGTGGCAAACGAATGGAGCCAAATGGGAAGTTAAACTTTCCACCTAAGTGCATTGCATGAGTACGAGCACCTGCCGACGCCGCTTTACCTGCTACCTCTGCCGTAGAGATGACAAGGGCATCATTCTTCTTCGCAATCAAATCAGTATCACCATAATGATCATCATGACCATGAGACACAAAAATGTATTGGCACTGTATATCCTCTGCCTTTGCCACATCCCAAGTATTACCTGTAAAAAACGGATCACACACCAAAGTGACCTCACCATTGCTCAAAGCAAACGTAGCATGACCATAATACGTTAACGTTACATTGCTCATAAGAATACCTCCCTCAGAATACCTTAAATCCAACAATATTTGTTAAGTAAATTATATCATTCATAGAAAGCTGGTCGCAAGATAAAGAGCATGTATACATAAAAGTCAACATCCCTAGG
>CALGLI010000363.1 GCA_937930265.1 uncultured Veillonella sp.
AACGCTTCTGCCGCTAATTCCTCATCATCTAAATAAGAGAGCTCCAACAGTTTCTCTTCTACATCGTGAATCAGTTCACTAGGCACAGAACGTTGAGACAGTTTTCGTCTTAGCTCTAGGGTACTTAAGGACCGTGGTCCTAATAAGCGCAACGCTTGTTCCATAGCTGATGCAAACGTCCACTCCTTCTCTTTTGATGTGCAAAATGCCATTAGTCCATATCCACTGTTTCTGTAGTTGCTACGTCATCTACTTCTTCATCATGACCTAGTACATTCAATGGTTCTGCTGCTAAGGTATCACGAATGATAGAATCAATTTCTTGGGCAATTTGAGGATTTTCTTTTAAGAATGCTTTAGCTGCTTCTTTACCTTGACCCATACGCTCTCCGTTATAAGAATACCAAGCACCAGATTTTTTGATGACTTCAATATTCGCACCGATGTCAATCAATGTGCCTTCATAGGAAACACCTTCTCCGAACATTAAATCAAATTCTGCCACTTTGAAAGGAGGGGCTACTTTATTTTTCACAACTTTTACTTTCGTACGGTTACCTACATGTTCTTTTGCCGCTGTTAAGGCTTCTCCTTTACGTACGTCTAAACGAATAGTAGAGTAGAATTTCAAGGCACGACCACCTGTTGTTGTTTCTGGACTACCAAACATGATGCCCACTTTTTCACGCAATTGGTTAATAAAGATAATTACCGTTCTAGTTTTGCTAATGGAACTAGTTAATTTACGTAAGGCTTTACTCATTAAACGGGCATGCACCCCAACGTGAGCATCTGTCATTTCACCATCAATTTCTACTTTAGGTGTTAAGGCCGCTACGGAGTCCACAACGATTAAGTCTACCGCACCAGATCGAACCAAGGCCTCTGTAATTTCCAAGCCTTGTTCACCATTATCTGGTTGGGAAATCAACAAGCTATTGATATCTACACCTAATTTTTTCGCATATACAGGGTCTAATGCATGTTCCGCATCGATGAAGGCTACCACACCACCATTGCGCTGTGCTTCCGCTGCTGCATGTAAAGCAACCGTAGTTTTACCAGAAGACTCTGGACCATAGATTTCAATAATACGGCCTCGTGGAAATCCGCCTACACCGACTGCCAAGTCCAATGCCAATACGCCTGTAGAAATGACTTCAATATTCATTTTATCAGCCGCTTCACCCATGCGCATGATGGCACCTTGACCAAAATCTTTTTCAATTTGTTTCAAAGCCCCTTCTAGGGCTCTCATACGATCTTCTTGAGATCCGTTTTTCATATCAACTGCTGCTTCTTTTGCTTTATCCTTTGCCATTGTTCTACCTTTCTATTAATTCTTTATACACATATTGAATCGCTCGTTCCGCTACGCTTTTACGGATACTAGTACGATCCCCTATAAATATCTCTTTATATACAGTAATCCCTCGTGGTGTACCAATACCAATATACACAAGACCTACAGGTTTTTCTTCACTGCCACCACCTGGTCCAGCTATCCCTGTGGTCGCAATGGCATAGTCTGTACGTAACACACGAAATACACCTTCTACCATTTCCTTAGCCGTTTCTTCACTGACAGCACCATATGTTGCTAATGCCTCCGGCGAAACACCTAATACTTGTTCCTTCACCGTATTTGCATAGGAAATAATACCACCTTGATAATATCCACTGCTACCACCTAAATCAGTCAATATTTTTCCTACTAGGCCGCCTGTACAAGATTCCGCCGATCCAATGGTAATTCCTCTTTCTATAGCCACCTTATGAAAGTCTTCCAACACCGAAGTATCTAAACTACGGATATTCTCCAAACGTTCCAAGAGGATAGCCCTCCATGGACCTAGCTTCTCCTGACAGTCTGCTTTTGACTCGCCTTTTGCTGTTAACCGAATTTCAATGTATCCTGGTTTAATCAATAGTGCTATGGTTGGGTTCTGCTGGTTCTGAATCAAGTCTTGCAATACAGTTTCTAATTGCATTTCTCGATATCCATACACAGCATACCGTTCAGAATAAATCATCCCTTGCTGTCCAAAACGTTTTGCTAAAAAGGGACTCACACTTTCAACAAAAGTTCCTTGTAATTCTGATGGAGGACCTGGCAACAAAATATATACCGTCTTATCCTGTTCTACTACCACTGCTGGTGCCACACCCACTGGATTATGTAGTACCTTTGCCCCTTCTGGTAAATACCGATCTCGGTCAGATTCATAAGGCTTCACCCGACCTTGTTTCTCATAAAAGGAATCTACCTCACGACCTGCTTCTTCGTGAAATACTAAAGGCAATCCCAAGGCATCCGCCAAGGATTTACGAGTAATATCTCCTTGCGTAGCACCTAAGCCGCCAGAACTGATCACAATATCTGCTCGCTCCCCTGCTTGTTGAAATACTTCTTTCATGCGCTCAGGATTATCGCCCACCGTCGTTTGGTAAGACACAGAATAGCCACGATTGTTCAGTTCTTCCTTGAGCATTACTTTCTTAGAGT
>CALGLI010000364.1 GCA_937930265.1 uncultured Veillonella sp.
ATCTAGGATTATTTCCTCGCAGTATATTTCACGAGAATACCATCCGCTGATTGGTCTTAGACTTTCTAAGGTGATAAAAGATAATCAAAAGAAATATTATGATGCGTTTATCATTACCAATTCAGAATATAATCGTGGAGATTTGACATACTTCATTATTGAATTTTTAACTCTTTTAGAAACGACGATAAAAAATGCAAGAGAGCTATTAGTAACGAGAGTGACCCGTTTACGTGAAGCGGAAAAGAAATTAGAAAGATTTTTAGAAAAGAACCAAATTACAGATCAAGTGATACAAGATATTTATTTTGTAGCATTACAAGCGAGTATGTTTTCTCTCTTTTCAGGCGCTACCAAGGATGAAATCGTAGCAGCAATTGGTAAGAGTAAACGAACGTTAGATAGTAAATTAAAAGAAATACCATCAGACCATTTAGTGGTTACCAAGGTGGGTAAAGTGCTACATTTTAAATTAAATGTAGATATACTCAAGTCATCCTAACGCCTACAAATTAGTACTAGTAGTAATATAAGAAAAGGATAGCCGAGCATTTGCTTAGCTATCCTTTTTGTATTAGATATTATTTTTTCTTGAGACGGTACGCAATGTACAAGGCACCAATCCACGCTGGAATGATGTAGATGGAAGTGCGCATGGAATCCATTGTTAACATAACGCCAACTGCCATAGCGATGAAAGCAAAGCAGAAGTAATTTGTGAATGGATATAAAATGGATTTGAACTTCAATTCATCAAGGCGACCTTCACGAGTGAAACGTTTACGGAATTTAAGATGTGTCACTGGAATGATGAACCATGCAATGATCAAACCTGCTACGATGATGGCCAACAATTGCAAGAACACGTCACTAGCACTTGGGAAGATGTATGTTAAGAATACAACAATCAAGGCTAAGGCTGCACAGAACAAGGTAGCAATCAATGGCACTCCTGTGGCCGTTAAGTTCTTGAAGATTTTTGGCGCATCACCAGATAATGCCATGCTATGCAAAATGCGAGAATTACTGTAAAGCAAGCTATTGTACACAGATAAGGCAGCGATTACAACAACGAAGTTTAAGATGTGGGCTGCTGCAGGAATACCGATGTTTGTAAAGATTTGAACAAAAGGGCTTGCATGTGTTCCTAGTTCGTTCCATGGAGATAGAGCCATGATGACAGTCATTGTACCTACATAGAAGATCAGGATACGAGCTAATAATTCATTAATCGCTTTTGGTAAAGTTTTTTCAGGATTTTCTGCTTCCCCAGCAGTAATGCCAATGAGTTCTACTCCGCCAAAGGAGAACATAACTACCGCGATAGAGGCAATAAAACCATAAGCACCATTCGGGAACAGCCCACCGTGAACCCAAAGGTTAGAGAAATTTTGTGGGAATGTACCCATATCTCCGAAGAAGATGAGGAAGATACCGAAAGCGATCATAGCGATGATAGCCACCACTTTAATGAGTGATGCAAAGAACTCTACTTCTCCATAGGCACGTACATTGATGAGATTAATCACGGTGACTAATGTAATACAAGCGAGGGTAGTGATCCAATGTGGAATGCCGGGCAACCAGAAATCTAAGTATACTGAAATCGCAGCCAATTCTGCCATGCTGGCAAGCATGTATACAATCCAATAGTTCCAGCCAGATAAATAGCCTGCAAAGGAAGACCAATATTTACTAGCAAAATAGGTAAAGGAGCCAGACACGGGTTCGCGTACTGACATTTCTCCTAGCATACGCATTAAAAAGAAAATAAAGATGCCGGTTAATAAATAAGAGAAAATAACACCTGGTCCTACCAATTGGATGGTGGGAGCGGATCCGTAGAAGAGGCCTGTCCCCACAGAGGCTCCTAATGCAATCATTTGCATGTGGCGACTTTTTAAGCCCCGATGCAATGATGTCTTTGATTCATTGTCTTTCATACCATATAACTCCCTTCCCATGTATACTCTGAAATGATATATATCTATTAGAATACCACAAACTATAGAATTTACCTAGTAAAATTTTAGTTTAGTAGAGAAGTAACGGATGAAGAGTGAAAATATTTGAATATATGTAAACGAATATGAGTAGATGTAACTATATTTGTATATTCAAGTATATCAGTAGAATTACTGTTTTATACATAGAGGCAGTGTATGCATAATTGGCATACATAAATTTCACTTTATATAAAGGAGATTATAAACCTATGTAGAAATATTTAAACAATAGACTGTTTTCGGCTGTAAAGGAGGACGATGTTCATGAAAGAATATACTAGTGATTTAATCAGAAACGTGGCGGTGGTCTCCCATGACGGGGCGGGTAAAACGGCATTAGTGGAAGCATTGTTATTGTCTTGTGGTGCTGTAGACTTTGTAGGCAAAGGACAAGATAATAAACATATCATGGACTTTGAACCAGAAGAAATCAAACGGAATGTAACCATCCAATTAGGTATGGCTCCTTGTGAATGGAAAGGTCATAAAATTAACTTTATCGATACACCAGGCTACTCCGAGTTCCATGGGGAAGTACGATCTGCTTTGCGTGCCGCAGACGGTATGCTTATGGTGTTGTCTGCAGGAACCGGTGTGGAAATCGATACCATCCGTGCTTGGGAATATGGCGTAGAATTACAAATGCCTCGTATGGCTTTCATCAATAAAATGGACGTTGAAAAAGCAGACTTCTTTGGTACTTTGGAAAAGATGCGTGAATTATTTGGTAAAGCCATTATGCCATTGCAAATTCCAATCGGTGAAGGACCTGCTTTCAAAGGTGTGGTAGACGTGGCAAAACGCACTGCCTATGTGTATGAAAATGGTAAGATGACAGAAGTGGAAGTGCCACCGGAGCTATCTGATAAAGTAGAAGAAATTCGTGAAATGACTGTGGAAGCGGCAGCAGAAGGTAACGATACATTATTAGAAAAATATTTAGATGGGCAAGAGTTGACCTTAGAAGAAATCCGTCAAGGCTTGCGCGAAGGTATGTTGACAGGTCGCGTATGCCCTGTCATGTGTGGGACTGCCTTGGGTCGCATCGGTATGGACCAAGTCTTAGACCGTATGATTCGCTATATGCCAGATGCAACGAAAAAAGTGATGACCGCTATTGGCGTAGATTCCCAAGAGGAGCATATCGTAGTGGCGGATAAACCGTTCACAGGATTCGTGTTTAAAACAATTCTTGATCCATTTGCGGGAAAACAAAGCTTTGTTCGTGTATTCTCAGGAGAACTGAAAGTGGGCGACAAACTGTACAATGTAACCCGTGATGTAGAAGAAAAATGGGGTAAAATGGTGACCTTGATTGGTAAACAACAAGTGCCCGTAGATGTGGCGAAAGCCGGTGACATCGTTGTGATCCCTAAATTAGCAGAAACGAAAACAGGGGATACATTCGGCACCGCTGAATTTAAAGTACAATACGCACCAATTCGATTCCCGCAACCATTATATCGTGTGGCTATGGTACCTGAGAAAAAAGGAGAAGAGGAAAAATTGGCCAATGCACTGGCACGTATTTCTGAAGAAGATCCAACTTGTGAAGTGGTGAAAGACGTGGAAGGGCGTCAAATGCAAGTGCGTTGTATGGGTGATGTTCATTTAGAACATATTCTACAAAAAATGGAACGTAAATATGGGGTTCGTGCAAAATTAGAAACTCCGTACATTCCATATCGTGAAACCATTCGTGGCACAGTGGAAGTAGAAGGTAAACATAAAAAACAAAGTGGTGGTCACGGTCAATATGGTCATGTAAAACTTGGTATTGCGCCATTGTATGAAGGTGAGTTTGAGTTTATCGATAAAATCTTTGGTGGTGCAGTACCTCGTCAATACATTCCAGCTGTGGAAAAAGGTGTTCGTGAAACCTTGGAAAAAGGACTTTTGGCGGGCTATCCAATGATTGGCGTTCAAGTGACATTGTTAGATGGTTCCTATCACACAGTGGATTCCTCAGAGTTGGCCTTCAAAATGGCGGCTGCCCAAGCCTTGAAAAAAGGTGTGCCTGATGCGAAACCTATCTTGTTAGAACCAGTCTACAATGTGAATGTTATCGGACCAGAAGAATGTATGGGCGATATCATGGGTGATTTGAACAGCCGTCGAGGTCGTGTGCTCGGCATGGACCAAGGGGCACGAGAAGGTATCACTGTGGTGAAAGCCCAAGTTCCATTGGTGGAAATGTTGGATTATGTAACAGTATTGCGTTCCATGACACAAGGGCAAGGCGTGTTTAATATGGAATTTAGTGGTTATGAAGAAGTACCACATAAACAGGCGGAGGCGATTATTGCTGGATTCACAGATCACGAAGAGTCGTAACTTGTTTCGCTATGTAGCCTGTGGCGTTCTCAACTAGATAGAAAAAGGGAAGAGCACGGTATACCCCTATTGATGATAGTCACGTTCAATTAGTTGTATATAGATAAAATAAAGAGCACGACACATTCCTTCACAAACGGTATTTCATAATGTTTGTTCAGGAACATGTCGTGCTCTTTTAGGATATATATAATTATGATGCATACGAACGTGACATAGGCTTAGTATGTTCGGGGCACACCGTGCTCTTCTTGGGTTTGTGTAATTTAGTTAGTAAAGGGGCGCCACAAAGGCTACTACTCGAAATGGCGTTCATCAGGGGGGGGGAATATTAACGGTTCGAGTAATTTTGTGGTATAATAGTAGTGGAAGAGTCAACGACGTGTTGTTGGGCTCATCTCTTCCTTATATGGGAGGAGGTGGTTGCTATGACTAAGTATGAAAAGATTTCTTTGATCATTTCACTTGCTAGTTTAGCAATTCAACTCATTGATCTAGTAAAATAGACAATGAAAAAGCCTAGCGTATAAGGTCTACCACACCTTAACACGTTAGGCATATTTCAATTTTGGTAATTTTGAGATGAGCCTAACGCTAGCTGCACGTTATTGGCTCTTCCTTTGTTGCTTTTAGTATAGCATAGTTTGTGAGAGAATAAAAGAGGGAGCCTTGGGAGGAGACAATATACAAATTTTAATTCCATCGAGTTCGATGGAATTGGAAAATTAAATTTAATTGCGATTGAATAGATGAAGATAGTATATGACAGTGAATTAATTAAAAGTTTAAAATAATAATATAGTCTAATGCATCATGTCGTTATCGAAATTGTGTTTGACCTTATATGGCTATGCTAGTATAGTAGATAGAGATAGAGATAGAGATAGAGATAGAGATAGAGATAGAGATAGAGATAGATACGATTCATAGGGCACTGCAGAGTTCCTTTTATATACAGTGATAAAGGAGTAGATTATGATTTATCAAAGTATGGCTATAGATTATAAACAGTTTCATTATCCAAAGGCGGTGGAACGAGCCCTTGAATTTTTGAAAACTCATGATTTCACGGCGTTTGCAGAGGGGCGTTACCCCATAGAGGGCGATTTGATGTATGCCAATGTAGATGTTGTGCAGACTCGTTTGTATGATGACACGAAGATTGAAGGTCACAAGGACTACATGGATGTGCAATTTCTAGTGACTGGGGAAGAGCAAATGGAGATTCTCATTCGTCAAACTTTCCCAGATGTGGTAGAAGCCTATGACGACAAGGATTGTTACTTTTACGATCCTACGCAAGGCGGCACTGTAAAAATTGATGTGCGTCCGGGGGACTATTGTATTTTCTATCCTGGTGAGTTACACCGCACCTTGATTGCTCCTCATGAGGTGCAAGAAATTCGCAAGGTCGTTGTGAAAATACATAAAAGTTTATTAGCGGAGTAAAAAGTAGGCGTTGACTGCACATAATGATGCTATATAATTCTGCACAGACACAGACACAGACACAGACACAGACACAGACACAGACACAGACACAGACAGGAGTGCTGGTGAAAACTTAGAATTAGGCAGTATAGTTACAGTTGTTATAATAACTATAAGATAACTTTCAGTAGTGGTTAAGGGAGGATCTATGAACGCATATGTCATGAAAGGTATGTTACTCATTGCATTAGGCGCCGTTCTATGGGGCTTTTCAGGGATGTGCTCGCAATTTGTGCAACAACAGCGCCTGATGTCAGCGGAATGGGTGGTGGCCATGCGACTAACCATAGCTGGGGTTATTACAGTAGTAGCGGCCTTTTACCAAGGAAGAGCCTCTATTTTTAAGGTCTTTTCTAACTGGAAAGATACATTGCGGTTGATGATATTTGGAGTTCTTGGTATGTGGATGTGCCAATACACCTATTTTAAAGCTATTGCCTATGCAGGGGCAGGGATTGCGACGGTGTTACAATATGTAGGGCCAGCGTTTATTATTTTGTATATCTCCATCACGCGATTACAATTACCCCGTATGGCAGAGTTGGGTAGCGTTGTACTAGCCACATTAGGGACGGCAATCATCGCACTACAAGGTGTGTGGAATATATCAGCCTTAGATGATACACTACTGACCTGGGGAATGCTATCGGCGGTAGCGGTTGGAATTTATACACTGCAACCAGTACCGCTATTGAAAAAGTATGGTACTGCGCCTATCGTGGGCTTTGGTATGCTTATCGGCGGGGCCTTTGCGTGGATCGCCACACAACCGAGCTCTGAGGGGATTGTGTGGGATGTATGGGCTCACGGAGGTTTCTGGAGTATTATTATCTTCGGTACCGTAGTCTCCTTTAATGCCTATTTAGAGGGTGTACGCCGTGTGGGTGCGATTACTGGCTCCATACTTTCATCCATCGAACCCATTTCAGCAGCGGTATTGGCATGGTTACTGTTGGGGAATGAGTTCACACAGTGGGATATCATCGGCATGACCCTTATTATTATTACCATTTTTATCTTGGCATGGGATAAAGGGCGTGCTACAAAAGCGTAGTATAGCTGCATATAAGATAAGGCGATAGCATAAGGTTATATAGAGAGCACAAATTTAATATTATAAGATATAGAGGAGCAAATCATGGATAAGGGATGCTCCTCTATTTTTGCATAGTAAAATCATTTATTAATGTTGCTTAAT
>CALGLI010000365.1 GCA_937930265.1 uncultured Veillonella sp.
CGTATCAATCGTACCGCCTTCATCAAACATGACGATACGAATCGGTGGACAGGTTCCTAAGAATTCACAACAAGTACCATTCAAATAATCAAACTGCACAATACCAGGATAAAAGGGGGCGTCTGTAGGCTCAATAGATAAGCAGATGGACGCCAATTGCTCCATGGAGAGATCATACCCATGACTTTTAGCGGTGGCCATCGCCACTACGCTAATATCGGCGCTGCTGGATGCCAATCCTTTTCCCTGTAAAATATCAGAATGTAAATATACGGGCTTTGCCGTATCTCTATCAATCCCCAATGTATCGAGCACCGTTATGTACGCTTGATAGGCTTTTGACTGCAATGATATAGGTGAAAGAGGAAGTGCATATTGTACATCACCAATGGCGTAGGAATAACGATTAATAGGACATGTCACTAGAAATCGCTGCCCTTTGATGGATCCTTGAATAAATTCTCCACAAGTGCCTGGTGTTCTTACATAGAATGCCAACTCCACTTCCTCCTTTCATTTATATAACACTGATAATAATTGCCCCTAAAATAATAAAAATTTCTGATAATTCACAAACAAATCCGTATGTATCCCCTGTGGTGCCACCTAAATGCTTTGTCACATAAGAATTAATAATAAGATTCACAGCTACGGCAATGGCAAATAAATACACATAGAACCATTCATAGCAGAATACTGGTAATAATGCCAATACTGTTGCTACCGCTGTGGCATGCTTAGGCGCATTGGCCGCAAAAAATTTGCCAATTCCTTCCGGTCTCGCATAAGGAAACATTTGAATGCTAATGACCATTGTATAGCGACTTAAAATAGGCAGACTTACCAGAACTACAGGAACTACTACAGTCGGTAGGTTCACTAGCAATTGCCATTTTAAAAGCGTCAAAAATACAAATCCTACCACTCCATTACTACCTACACGGCTATCTTTCATAATCTCTAATTTACGTTCTCGATCACGGCCAGAAAATAAGCCATCACAGGTATCCATAAAGCCATCTGCATGAAGTCCACCAGTAAATAGAAATTCAAAAATCACCAAGATGAGCATCAACAGTGATACTGGAAGATAAGGATTCGCCAAGGCATACAAAGCCCACATAAAGGCACCGATGACAAGGCCCACTAAGGGGAAATACGTAACAGATGCCCCGAAGTCTTCTACTTTCCATTCTGTTTGATTCACAAGTTTTAAACGTGTTAGAAATTGTAATCCTACGAAAAATCCTTTCATATGTCACCTACCATTGATTAATCAAATAAGTACTACCCATTGTGCACAGAACACCTAATATGGAAACGGTATACATCAAGTATATGGTTTGATAAATGTGGCGCCCCACCATCAGTTCTATGGGATCTCCCATGTAGGTACGGAATGTAACCTTATCATGGTACACATTGTGACCACCTAGACGAATATGTAGGGCTCCTGCTACTGGTGCTTCTGCATAGCCACCATTGGGACTTGGATGTTTAGCGGCATCACGAGCTGCTATACGCAAGGCATGCTTCCAGTCTTTCCCACATAGAAAGGCGGCGATTACGAATAACACCAAGGTGAGTCGAGCCGGGATATAATTGACTACATCATCTAAACGAGCAGCGAAACGACCAAAGTATAGATACCGATCATTTTTATAGCCTAACATGGAATCCATCGTATTAATAGCTCTGTATCCAATGGCGCCCCAAGGTCCTAATAGAACAAACCAAAATAGAGGTGAAATAATACCATCTACAGTATTTTCCGCTACTGTTTCAATAGTGGCACGGGTAATTTCACTTTCATCAAGGTCACTGGTTTTACGGCCTACAATCCACCCTACTTTGCGACGTGCTTCTAGGATATCCTGTTTTCGCAGTAAATTGGCGATTTCTATACCTGCCTCTGCTAAACACCGTGGACTGATAGAGATATATAGGCACAACAAGGAGACTATGGAGTAGCCCACTGGATGAATGGTGCCACCTATGAACAATAAGCCTGTAACGACAATCATAACAGACATCAATACTAATAAAACTGTAGAGATGCCTAAAATGATTTGATGCTTCGGAGTTGTATTTTTTTTGTACAAAATACTTTCATAGAAAGAGATACAATTGCCAATCAATACCACTGGATGATACTTGCTCCTAGGGTCTCCAAACATAGTATCTACTACTAGGGCTCCTAAGGGAATGAAATACACAAGATGGTGCAAAAACCA
>CALGLI010000366.1 GCA_937930265.1 uncultured Veillonella sp.
AGCGATGACACCGATTCATGAGCGGTATGCAGAATTAATCGATAGCCCTGAGTTAGATACAATTTTGACACAAGGTGCTAAAAAAGCAGCTGCTGTGGCAAATGTAACGTTAGCTCGTGTAGAAGAAGCCATGGGCTTACGACGTAAATAATAAGGAAGATGTAATGAGATGCCTTTGGGTGTTTCATTACATCTTTTTAGTAGGGTAATGAGTATAGTCTTTATAGGTATGTACGGTATTTAGAGGGAGGAACTATAGTATGAAAAAGATGCTGATTTTGGTAATGGCGTTGGCAGGGTTGTTGAGTACTGTTAGTGCTAAAGAATTTAATGAGCCTCGGTGGAAGACCGTGTTTTCTGATGAGACTGAAACCTTAAAACTAGATGTGAATACGGTTTCCTATGATGAAGAATGGGATACAGCTGATGCTTGGGTAGCTAAAATTAATATAAACAAACCTCGGCAGGAGATTGTACATTATAAAGTGTACTTTGGGTCTACTGATGTGAAAGTTGTAGACGCATTACTGTATACACCTGATTCTAATGTGGTAGTGGGCAGAAGAATCTATGATTATTTCATGGATACAGAGGGAAGTAAAGTAGCCAAATCACTTTTGAACACAGTAAAACAGTTAACAGATCGTGATACTAAAAAAGCTGTATATGATAAGAAAATGAAGGAAGAATATGAACAGGCCCGTCAAGAAAGGATGAATAGACCTGTTCTAAGGATTAACCGTATAGTAGAATCGGAATAAAGTATTGTTGTGTAAATGCGTATGAACATGTGGGGAAATAGTAGTGACTATTTTCCAATCTGTATATTGGGAGAAGTTATGAAACGTGAAGAATTAGAAAACATGTTTCCCTGTGGAACGATTCAAGAAGAATTACATAATTCTACTGTCATGGTATGGGGTTTTCAGTTTCTATATGCATCTATTGCAGTATGGGGCATTTATCGCAGTGTACTCATTTATCGAGAGCTAGGGTCAGGGATGAATATGTGGTTCATTCTCCTCGTGATGGTTGCTGGATATGCTTTACTTCGCATGTATCAACAAGATGATGTAGAGGTCTATATCGCTACAGAAGGGCTCATTCTAAAACGAACACCTATATTGGTAAAAGAAAGAATTGAACGTTTCTTCGCACCAGACTTATATTTGACCTTTGTTCATTATCAGGGCATCATGGGATTCGGAGAGGACTGGAAAACCTTGTATGTGCAAACAGAAACGGGCGGTATATATATCGTGCCTATTAGCTTACAGTTTTTGAGCCATCAAGATAAAATGAAAGTCTTAGAGGCACTGAATCGATATAAAAATACTTGAATAGGACTAGAAAAAACCACTTGGCAAGGTGCTAGGTGGTTCTTTTTATTTATTTTCTGAAAATATTCATTTGATATTTATGAACTTTTGTAGTAAAATAAAT
>CALGLI010000367.1 GCA_937930265.1 uncultured Veillonella sp.
AACTTTCCGGTGGTCAACAACAACGTATCGGCATCGCTCGTGCCCTTGCGATGGATCCAGAGGTTATCCTCTTTGACGAACCTACATCTGCTCTCGACCCAGAGCTGGTAGGCGAAGTATTAGCCGTTATTCGCAAGATTGCGAAAGAGCTCAAGGTTACGATGATTATCGTAACTCACGAAATTGGCTTTGCCAAAGAAGTGGCGGACCAAGTCGTATTCATGGAAGGCGGCATCATTGTAGAACAAGGGGACCCTAAGGTTGTCCTTGAACGTCCAAAAGAAGAACGAACACGCAAATTCTTGAGCCGTTACCTTACACTTGATAGTGAATTGCCTCTTGATAGCGCAGCGTTATAAACGAGGTACATAATGAAAGAGTTTAGACAATTAACCGTAGATGATGCGGCTGAGTATCATGAGGTATTGATTGCAGGATATGCGGAAAATAAGAACTACCCTATATCCTTTGATGCCATCAACTTTAGCCAAGAAGAGTCTCGGGCGTGGATCTTAAAATATCCTGTATTTGGTCTCTATGTAGATGGCTCCTTGGTATGCTCTATTTCATTCCGCATGCCTTGGATCCCAAAGGCTACGCCAGATGTATATCCGCACATTGCACACTTCGTGACGGCCCCTGAACATAAGGGAAAGGGCTATGCTCGTGAAGTCCTAGCTGAAGCAGAAGACCTATTGCGCAATGTATATAAAACACCAGCCGTAACATTAGGTACGGCTGCAGAACACCCATGGCTTGCCAAAATGTATGAAGGCTTTGGCTTTAAAGAATATAAACGAACACAACTATCTGGGAAGGTACATACCACTATATTCTTTAAGAAAACACTGTAATAAGAACTCTAATTTTAAAGTCCTACCATACAAATAGCGACTAGTTAAGCTAATCAACTAGTCGCTATTTTATTTCTAGTTACTATTTTGTTAATACATGTAATGTTATAATAAATAGAAATATTACTATTTGTGGAGTGTGAATAGGATGTATGAAATCGTAAATGAACCTAATTTAACCATTGCTTTTGATATGGATACAGAATTATCTCAATTTGGTGTGTTTGGCGTATATATTAAACAGGGCTACAATATCTGTGCTGGGTACATTGACCCTAGTGACTGGTCTGGTATTCATAGGGGATACAAAGAATTAGTTGAGCTATATGAAAACTGTAAAGGAAAAGCAACCTTTACTTATGTGTTAACTGGAGAAGGGGATACGCTTACATTCTCGTTAGATCAAAAGGGTGCTCTAACGATGGAGATTAACATCTGTACCACTTATAATTACAAATGTAATATGACTATTGAAAGTTTAGATCAAACGTATTTGCCAAAGTTTATTGAGTTCTTTAAAGTGTTTTTAGAGAAAGAGCCGAAATAAAAAGAGTCGCATCAAAGGATGCGACTCTTTTTTGTACCCAGT
>CALGLI010000368.1 GCA_937930265.1 uncultured Veillonella sp.
AAATTGGTCGGAGGCGGACATCCAACATCGTATTAACAAACTCACTCCAGATGATATGAACGATATGATTGAGCCAAGTTTCTACGATAATAACCAGGACCATGTCCGTTTGGTGGTGGAAGACATCTTTACGCATTGGAGAAATCGTTCTGTAGAGGGCAAATACAATGCCATGTTAACTACCCATGTAGGTGGTAATCGCCCTAGTACGCCCATGGCGATGATGTACTTTGACGAATTTGAAAGAGTGAACCAAGAGCGAGCAACACGTAATGAGTTTACCTTGAAAGTGGGGGTTACTTTCAGTGTTAGCACGAATAACAGTGACACCCAACTAGATACGAATAATGGGTTATTACGGGCGATGAATCACTATAACAAGTTATTCGGCACCAATTTTGGCCTCGATGATGTGTCTGGGTATACCCAAGATTTGACCACACGCTTGAATCGTACCGCTAGAGATGGTCAGTATTTAGATATTGTCATCGTAGTGGACCAATTGCTAACCGGATTTGATGCGCCACAGATGAATACATTGTACGTAGATCGCACACTGAAAGGAGCTTTGCTCATTCAGGCCTACTCCAGAACGAACCGTATTGCCGATACCCATAGTAAACCGTGGGGACGGATTGTTAACTACCGTTGGCCGGTGCAAAACGAAAAATTGATGAATGAAGCCTTAAGCGTCTATGCGAACCGTGCGTCTGCTAATGTGCAAGGTACATTGGGACCAGGTGGTGATGATACTGAAAAGGGTTTGGAAGATGACGGTATATTGGCAAAACAATTCAAAGACCAATTAGCGGAAGTACAACATGTGGTGAACCAATTAGCGGATTTGACAGATACGTTCACAGAAGTGCCACCTAGCGAAGCGAAGCAAGAGGAAATGTTTGACCTTATGCGTAAGTATAGCTCTGGTATGTCCAAGTTGAAACAATATGATGCGGAGCAGCTAGATGGGGAAACTATCGGTTTCGATTACGATAAACCAGAAGATTTGATTCATATGGTGGGTATGACGGTGGAGCAAGAAGAAGTGCTGACCACGTCCTTGTATAACGATTTGAAAGAGCGATTGGCGAAAACACACGATGTACCGGTGGCGCAAATCGAATTGCGTATAACTCACGTGAAAGACGTGAAAGTCAATTACGATTACTTGACGGAGCTTGTGGAAGAATTGATGAATGCGGTCCACGAGGAACGTATGGACGATGCAGATGCGTATCGTACACGGATTCAAGACTTTGCCATGGCATTGGAAGATCGTCAATATGCGAAACAAATCAACAAAGCCGCAGAGGCTATCTATACAGGGGAATATCCGCCACAAGGCAGTGATGTTTCCTATCCTGTGAAGTTGGATGACAGCAAGGATATCATCCAAGAGGCGAACACCATGATCGTGAAAGATGAAATCTTTGAGTTCCGCCAAAAATGGGGCATTGTCGATTGCATTCGTAGCGAAGAATTGCTGGAGCTATTTGTGAACCATGTGTATGGTAAAAAGGACTTTGACGATACTGGTCGTATGACAGAATTGAAAAAAGCAGCAAGGAAAGAATATATGATAAAAGCCCAAGATCCAACGGTGAAAGAGATGAAAACGATCGCGTACGGGAACAAATTAATTGAGGCTATCTATGAATTTGCCGATGCCTACGTAAGTGAAGGCTAAAGAGAGGTGTCACAATGAGTGAAACAAAACGAAAGGTACCGAAACTCAGATTCCCTGGGTTTGAGGGAGAGTGGGAACAGCGTAAGTTGGGGGAGCTATATGAGCGTGTTAATGAAAGAAATGATGGCAGTTTAGGTAGAGATAAATGGATTTCTGTTGCTAAGATGTATTTCCAAGATCCAGACAAAGTCCAATCTAATAATTTAGATACTAGAACATACGTTATGCAACGTGGAGATATTGCATTTGAGGGACACCCAAATAATGAATTTAAATTTGGTAGATTTGTACTAAATGATATTGGAACAGGAATTATTTCCGAGTTGTTTCCTATCTATAGACCAATTGTAGAGTATGATTTGAATTTTTGGAAATATGCAATTCAACTAGAGCGAACAATGGCACCAATTTTTGCAAAATCAATAACATCTTCTGGAAATTCATCAAATAAACTTGATCAAAATCATTTTTTGCAACAGACAATTACAACTCCAACTGTTGAAGAACAAAAGGTTATAGGTTCATTTTTTGAAACTCTAACCAACCTCATCAACATTCATCAGCGTAAGTTAGAAAACTTAAAATTGAAGAAAAAAGCATTACTTCAAAAATTGTTTCCGAAACATGGAGAACAATTTCCGGAGCTTCGTTTTCCAGGATTTACTGATGCTTGGGAACAGCGTAAGTTTTCTGATGTTTTTGATACATTGCAAAACAATACATTATCAAGGTCTGAATTAGACTTTGAAATAGGGGAAGTGAAAAATGTTCATTACGGAGATGTATTGATTAAATATGGGGACTTTATAGATGTATCTATTGATAAATTACCATACATAAAAGATGAGCAAATTGTTAAAAGGTTTGTTGGATCGATGTTACAAGATGGAGATATTATCATTGCTGATACAGCAGAAGATTCAACGGTTGGGAAATGTAGTGAAATAATAGAATCTAGAGGTATAAAAGTATTATCTGGTTTACATACTATTCCATGTAGACCTAAAGAAAAATATGCACCTAAATATATGGGGTACTATATAAACTCTAATGCGTATCATCGACAATTAATTCCGTTGATGCAAGGAATTAAGGTGACTTCAATTTCTAAGGGAGCCATTAAAGATACAGATGTATTTTTCCCGAAGTCATATGATGAACAGGCTAAAATTGGTGAGTCATTAAGTAATTTAGACAACCTCATCACCCTTCATCAGCGTAAGCTAGAACATCTACAACTTCAGAAGAAAGCTCTTCTTCAGCAGATGTTTGTTTAAAATAGAAAAATGGATAATTAGGATTTCATTTATTATAAAAATTAAAAGATTTGCTAATTTATGATAAATGTCTATGTAGAATAAGTTTATACTTATATATTAAGAGGATACATGGGAATTATGAGGTTTTTAAGAACTTTAAGTTCATTTTCAGCTGCTTGGGTGATATATATTCTTACAAATCCTTTCAATTGGAATATTGATGATAAATCTATAGTTTTTTGTAGTGTTATGATTTTCATTGTGTTTTATTTCCTATCGACTTGGATTTCAAGACAATATGAAAACATAGACCCGCTAAGGTATGAAACGCTAATAATTTGTGAGGTTCAGCCTGCTGAACAAGAGATATTACCAATATATATTGGATTATTTGTTATTCTCCTAAGTATAAATTTTTTGTCCGTAATACTGCAGTTATTTATAATAGTACTTTTATTTCTTGTTTGGTGGCGTTTTCTAGAACAATCGTATTATTTTAATATATTTTGGATAATTAGATACAGGCTATATAAGGTTAGAGACTGTAGTGGTAATATATATAGCATATATATGAGAGAGAATGATTCTAAAAAAAATCCTAACCAAGAAATAATAGAATCAAAAAAATTAGTAAGGATAAATAATTTTACATTTATTTTAATAGGAGAATTAAATGATAATAGTACACTGCAAAAATAGTTATAAATTATTAAATGTGGATATTGAAAATGTTCAATCGCTAGTAAATAATCCTATTAAAAATTTAGAACATCCATTGAACTTCAATCCGGAAATTAAATGTGAAGGTGATGAATGGTTCTATATCGATATTGAAGAATATAAAGATAAAATGATAAATCCATACTTGAAACTTTTTGAATCTACAGCACAGTTAAATCCTTTAGAAGGTAATTTCCTTAAAGATGTAACTTTATTAATTAATAAGCTTGATAACTCAAACTCCTTAGTTTTTAAAAAGATAACTAAATCAAAACGTATTGAAAGCAAACATTTTTTGAAGGTATCTGGAATAGAGTGTCGATCAGATAAACTTGAGGTTGTTGATGTTTCAAATAGTATTGAAATAGATTCAAATGTGGATGCCTATTATGATGGATATAATCGACTATATTTTAAAAATTATTCTAGGATACATACTATTTTCAATGGTATTGATGCATTTTATCGTGAAGCGACTGAAGAAGAGGTAAATAACTTTAAGAAAACTCAGTGTTTAGATCTGAATCAATATAATAAAAGTATTGGTAAAAGGAATCTAAGGTTAATTAGTAGTATCAATGATAATGAAAATATTGATTTGAATGATGAGGAGTTTATTAATGATATGATAATGCATTCCCAATCATTTGAAACAATTACACTTGAAATTAAAGATAATAGGTTTGTTATTAAATGTGAAAATGATTTAAATCAGTTTTTAAAGTTGGCACTGGGAATGTTTTATATAAATCCATTAACCTCAGATAAGATGGTTGCAAATGCAGCACAAGTTGTTAAATAGTACAAAGGAGATTTTTATGGCAAATGTAAAAGCGCAAACGATTTCTAGCCAATTATGGGCGATTGCCAACGATTTACGTGGCACAATGGACGCAAGTTCTTTCAAAGATTATATTCTTCCCTTTTTATTCTATAAATATTTGTCCACGCACCAAGAAGAATACTTGGTGGACAGCGGTTTGGTCGATCCTTCTGAAGGAAAATCTGTAAACGAACTTTACAAAGAAATTGTGGAGCAAGAGGGCTTGGAAGATTGCCTGATGGATATTGCTAGTTCTTTGGGATATGCCATCAATCCAGAAGATACTTGGGTATCCTTAACGGAAAGCATTCATAATGGCACAGTGGTTCCAGGAGATTATCAACGCATTTTTGAAAACTTTAATACCAATGCGGAAATTAATAAAGAAGCGTCCACAGATTTCAGAGGTATTTTTAACTACATTAACTTAGGCGATTCTGGTTTGGGCTCTACGACAGCAGGGCGTACGAAAACGCTCAATGCGGTGGTGTCCAAAATTGATGAAATTGAGTACAAGGATGAAAGCGGTAAAGATATTCTCGGCGAGATTTATGAATATTTAATCGGCAAGTTCGCAGCCAATGCAGGCAAAAAAGGTGGCGAGTTCTACACGCCTCATGAGGTAAGTATTATTTTGGCAAAATTGGTGACAGCGAATTTGGAGAACCGAGAGGATACTTTTACGGTCTATGACCCGACCATGGGTTCTGGTTCCTTGCTGCTGACCGTGCGCAACGAGATTCCTGATGGTTCCCGTCAAGGGGCGGTGAGCTTTTACGGGCAAGAGCTGAACACAGTGACCTATAATTTGGCTCGCATGAACCTCATGATGCACGGCGTGACTTACAATAATATGAATTTGCACAATGCGGACACCCTTGAAAGTGATTGGCCAGATGGGGTGGACCACGATGGCATCGACCGTCCACGATCCTTTGATGCGGTGGTGGCGAACCCTCCGTACTCTGCGAAATGGGACAACAATGAAAGTAAATTGAAAGACTCTCGTTTCAGTGATTATGGTAAGTTGGCACCAGCGTCCAAAGCAGATTATGCTTTCATTTTGCACAGCTTGTACCATTTGAACACAGAAGGAACGATGGCCATCGTATTGCCACATGGTGTGCTATTCCGTGGCGCAGCAGAAGGTAAAATTCGGGAGACCCTCATCGAGAAGAATTACTTGGATGCGGTTATTGGATTGCCAGCGAACTTGTTCTATGGCACGAGCATTCCGACCACGATTTTAGTGTTTAAAAAGAACCGCACGAACCGTGATGTGTTGTTTATCGACGCTAGCAACGAGTTTGAAAAAGGGAAAAACCAAAATAACTTGAGCGAAGAGAATATCGCTAAGATTATTGACACCTACCGCAACCGTGTGGATGTAGAGAAATATGCGCATGTGGCGAGCCTAGAGGAAATCAAGGAGAATGATTACAACTTGAACATCCCTCGTTACGTGGACACTTTTGAAGAAGAGGAAGAACTGGATCTTGATGAAATCAATCGCATGATTGAACAAGATAACCGTGACATTGCAGCGTTAGAAAAAGAAATTGCAGAACAACTGGCATTGTTGGGAGTGAAACTGTGACTTTCAGAGAACATAGTTGAGAGTAGCGATGCTTGTTGAGTAGTATTAATGAATGCGAACATGTTGACGGTAAAGTAGGTAGATAATAGAGAAATGATGCGACTAGTGGGGGCTGGTCGCATCATTTTGTATTGCGGTTCTATGCTTTTGTGAATGTACTATTCACTGTTAGGAGTGTATTATACTGTTAGGAAATTTTAAAGGGTAAATTGTTCTTAAATAGAAGTGTAACGTTAGATGGTAAAGGTGTATCTACCTAGAGTCTAATTGTGGTATAATTTTAATAAGAATGAAAGTGAGGCATTGTATGCGTA
>CALGLI010000369.1 GCA_937930265.1 uncultured Veillonella sp.
AGCAATGTAGCAGATGTAGTGCAAGCTGTTATTGCTGCTTTACCTAATGCATCCCTATGATTACACTATTAGGAACGGTTTACCGTGTAATCTATAAGTCTCCTCAAGAGAATTATTGCGTATTTGTATTACGGGATTACCAAGAAGATACCCATACTTGTGCAGGCAATATAGCTCCTCCTAAGGTAGGAGAAGAGGTAGAAGTTAAGGGAAAATTTATAATCCATAAAAAATATGGTAAGCAGATGTCGGTTCAAAGCATACAACGTGTGATGCCAGATACCTTAGCGGGAGCCAGACGGTATTTAGAAAGCCTTGGTGTGAAAGGCTTAGGTCCCAAATCATTAGATAAGCTATTGGACTATTTTGGAATCTCCATCTTAGAGATTTTAAAAAAAGAAGACCCTGTGGAAATCCTAGAGGCGCCGATTTCCTCTCGTAAAACAAAGCAAGAGTTGTATAAAGTGTTGCTGGGAGAAGGGGTTCTACAGGAAATTAATGACTTTTTTGCTAAATACAATATGAGTAATCGTTGGAGTCGTCAACTCTATGAAATATACGGTGCAAAAACAATTGAAATGTTGCAGGATAATCCATACTATTTGTTGACTGTAGATACAAACTTACCATTTCATGTAGTGTACCATTTTGCAGAGAAGTTAGGATTTCCCTTTGATAATCCCAAGCGTATAGATGCAGGTATTCGATTTACTATGGAACAGATAGGATCTTCGGGACATTCTTGCATGCCCATAGAGGAATTGATGGTGCAGTTGTCGAATCTATTAGGTGATGACTATATCGATGTGACCGTAGACCGTTTAGAAACGTTAATTGAAACAAAGCGGTATGTACAAGTAGATCACGATGATGTAGTGTATATCTACCATCCTACTGTGTATCGAGCCGAAGTAGAGAGTGTGGAATTTACAGAGGCTTTTTTGGAAGATGATGTATTACCACTGTTAGATGGGACTGATTTTTGTAAATCTTACGAAATCAAACACTCTATGGAATTAGGTGAAGAGCAAAAGAGAGCTATCCATATGGCGCTCAGTCATCGATTCTCTATTATTACTGGTGGTCCAGGTACAGGAAAGACTACTATTATCAAAGCCCTAGTAGAAGGATTCCAGCAAGGAAATTTAAAACGTATTGTCCTCTGTGCACCTACGGGACGTGCAACAAAGCGATTGTCGGAAGCGACGGGCATGGAGGCTTTCACCATCCATCGTTTGTTAGAACCAGAATTGGAGAATAATACGTATACATTTGCTCGTAACCAGGATGCACCATTAGAGGTAGACGTAGTTATTGTTGACGAGTCGTCTATGCTTAATTTGGAACTCTACTATGCTTTGATACAGGCGATTCCGCCTAGTGCCTATGTAGTGCTTGTAGGTGATGTGGACCAATTACCGCCCATTGGAGCAGGTTTTATTCTGCGAGATATGTTGACTAGTTCCGTAGTGCCTTACCAAGGATTGACACAAATTTATCGTCAACAAGAGGGAAATCGTATCATCGATAATGCGTACGCAATTAATCATGGTGAGATGCCAGAACTATCTCATTGTGATGAATTTCAATTTGAAACTGCTCATGATGTGGAAAGCGTCCTTTCAGCAATTACTGCACACTATCGAGAGGAGCTGCAGCATGTAGAGTCTGATCTGGATATTCAAATTGTGTGCCCTATGCGTAAAGGACCTATAGGAAGTGCAGCGATTTCTAAATATTTGCAAGAGGAATTGAACCCGAAAAGAAGTGGCAAAGAAGAGCTGAAAGTAGATGGAACGGTGTATCGTATCGGTGATAAAGTGATTCAAATGGAGAATAACTACGACCAAGATGTATATAATGGAGAAATTGGCGTTATCACTGATATCCTTGGGAAACAAGTACATGTGAAGTTTCCAGATAAATCGATGACTCTTGACGAAGAAGATATGATGACGATGGCACTTGCTTATGCTATTACGGTTCATAAAGCACAGGGAAGTGAATATGAACGGATTATTTTGCCATTTATTTCTGCCTATAACGTGATGTTACAGAGAAATTTACTTTACACAGCGATTACTCGTGCAAAGGATAAAGTGCTAATTATAGGTAGTGAAACAGCCATAGAAACGGCAGTGAATCGAGTAGATACAAATTATCGGTATACATTATTTAAGGAACGCTTAGAGGGGGCGATTTAATGAGATTATGGGACTTATTGTGTCCACCCACTTGTATCCATTGTGGTAAAGATGTATATGTACAAGGCGAGTGGTGCCATACATGTTTGCAAACAGTTATGCATGAACGGTGTATAAAAGGACCAAAATACTCAGCCTTAGAATGCATATATATTCTAGCAGATTATGTAGGTGGTATTAAAACCATGCTACACGATATAAAATTTAATGGAAAAAAGGAGCGAGCTCGAGGAGCCGCTCCTTTTTTACAACATTTTACAGTTACTTGTTCGGATATGAATTATATACCAACCATTGTTGTACCGATTCCCATTAGTGAAAGTAAACGGTTGCAACGAGGATATAATCAAGTAGATATGCTATTTAAAGATTGGGTTATGAAACAGGGGTGGCATTGGGTGGATCTACTAGTGAAACTAGATGGCTCCAAACCGATGTGGACATTGACAAAAGAAGAGCGGCGTAAGAATATGAAAGGTCATTTCTTAGTTCAATCTAGCATGGTAGATGTATATAATAATAGAGAACTTAATGTATTACTAGTAGATGATATCTATACAACAGGAGCCACTTTACTAGAAGCAGCAGAAACCATCCACACCGTCTTGCCTAGGGCAAACATAAAGGCTCTCACTTTAGCAAGTGGAGCCTAATGATTATCCTAATATTTCTATGAATGCTTTTACTACTGCTGGATCAAACTGTGTGCCAGAGTGTCTAAACAGTTCTTGTTTGATTTCGCTACGAGGTTGTAGGGTTGTATCTGAAGATGGGTCGATGGCATTTACGTAGTAATCAGCAATGCCAATGATGCGAGCTCCTAATGGAATATTGGCAGCTCGTAAATGTTTTGGAAATCCCGTGCCGTCCCAACGTTCATGATGGTATTTGATGTAAGGAATAATA
>CALGLI010000370.1 GCA_937930265.1 uncultured Veillonella sp.
TCCTATAACTCGAACATAAAAACGGCTAGTCCAATTTTAGGACTAGCCGTTACTTTGTTCGATATTATTCTATTGTTTTATTCTTCAATAGCGGAGATTTTATCCACACGTTTTGCATGGCGACCGCCTTCAAATTCAGTGTGCAACCAAATGTCAACGATATCTAATGCCAAACCTTGACCGATAACGCGTTCCCCCATAGTAAGTACGTTAGCATTATTATGTTCGCGACTAGCGTGGGCAGAGAATGTATCATGACATAATGCAGCACGAACCCCTTTTACTTTATTCGCTGCGATACCGATACCGATACCTGTGCCACATGTCAAAATACCACGATCGAATTCACGTGCTGCCACTGCTTCTGCCAATGGTTTTGCCACATCTGGATAATCCATGGAATCTGTGGAGTACGTACCAAAATCTTTGTACTCAATGCCTTGTTTCTCTAGTAAGCTTTTAATCGCTTCTTTTAAATGAAATCCACCATGATCACAACCAACTGCTACTTTCATTTCGTCCTCCTTTGTTTAATACCACGTTCATAAAATAGTATCTTATCAATATATATCTGCATACATCTATATTGTTCATACATACCTGTATTGTGGATACATATCCGTATTGTTGATGTATATGTACAGCCAATTATAGTATTCTTTCTATTCTATCGTATCCAAACTATTGGATGGCTCGAATGGAACATTCTTATTTATGTAGTGCAAGCCCTTTTTGTACATACCGTACAATCTGTTCCGCTGTTTTACTATATACTTCTTGAGATTGTCCAAATGGGTCTTCCACATCCCCAACTTCGCCACCAAATTCAGCAAGAGTCATTATTTTTTTGCTATCGAAAGGGAACTGGCGAAGTAATATTTTTTTATGGTCTTCTGTCATCGCCAATACGTAATCTGCAGCTTTCACAAAATCGACTTTTAATGGTCGTGAACTGTGTTCACTAATGTCTTCGCCTACTAATTCTAGAACTGCCACCACAGCTTCGTCACTCACCTTAGCTCCTGGCACGCAAAATAAACCTGTAGATAAGGTTACCACCTCTATACCAAGGTCACGTCCAACCGCACGAGCAATCCCTTCTCCCATGGGGCTACGACAGGTATTGCCTGTACAAACAAATAATAAATTCATAATTACCTCTACTAAACTTTAAAGCTATTTCACACCATTCAATACACTATCCATCACGTTTACCAATCAATTAAAAGAAACCATATCTATTGTATATCAATACATTTGTACTAATATATCTCTACAACGAATGCACTCATCCCATCTGGTATTTCAATTATGATGGACTTATGTTTCTTGTGTTTACATATCTTGATCAAAATGATATTACTTATTTTTTAAATCATTATGATAACTTAAATATTGATGTGATGATTCTTGCAAATCATGGTTCGAGTAGTGCAAATCCTCCTGAATTATTTGATCATATACAACCAAA
>CALGLI010000371.1 GCA_937930265.1 uncultured Veillonella sp.
AGTATGATATAAGTAGCTTTATATTGAGTGGTATTATATAAGCATTCACAGGGAGTCATTAAGGTGTATAGATTGATAGTGTAGTTTTGTATTAGCCACATCGACTAAGAAATGATTTACAATGTTAAATATTAATGATATCCTAATAAGAAATTTTAAAGTTTATTTTATAGTAAGAAGGGAAGTACATATGAAACTAGTAAGACAAAATAATATACTAGGGTATATGGATAAGAGTAAGGTATCCTATACTATGTTGTTATCTATGATTGCATTAGCTATGAACGGGCAAAGTAGTTATGGCATGAATGTACAAGGCGTAGAAGATGTCGTGGTGTTACCAGATGTAACGGTAACGGCAACGAGAACCTTACAAGATATTTCAAAAACGCCTAGTTCTATTTCTGTGGTGACAGCGAAGGATATTGAAAATCGAAAAGTGGATACGGTGGCGGATGCGATACAATTATTACCAGGGGTGTATAAAAGTCAAGCTTCGGCAGGTGAAATACAAATCCGTGGATTCGATTCTAAAAATATATCGGTACTCATTGATGGCGTGCCGATGAATAATTCTTTCAATAATAAGGTGGACTGGGAAGTGATTCCAGTTCATTCTATTGAACGCATTGAATTAGTGAGAGGTGCTAGTTCCTCCTTGTATGGTGGCAAAGGGGTAGCGGGCGTATTGAGTATTACAACAAAACAAATTGTACCAAAAGCAAATCGAAAAGGGATTCGTTGGCATGGCAAGGTGAATGGCGGAACGTATAGGACATGGAATAATGAACTAGGATTTGATGCTCGTGTGTCTGATTGGGTAGCGATTGGTGTATCTGCAGAAGAGCGTCGCACAAATGGGTTCCCAGGATTTTTTGTGACCGACAAGAGCAAAGTAATTACTAGTAAGGTACATGCTCTTACACCGGATGTGCCGTTAGAACAGCTGAAAAGCGGTAAATATGTATTAGGGAATCGGGGGAATAAATCTTTACATAGTAGAAATCTATCTTCCTATATTACCTGGAAAGTAGGAGATAAGGAAACCTTAACTTATCGCTATACCTATGCAAATCATAAGTATTCTTATCACAACCCAATAAGTACAGTCAAAGTGAATGGCAAGGTTATTTTTGCTGGGGATGTAAAAGTCAATGATACGCAGTACGTGAAGTTGAATGCCAATAGTTTCTTAGGTCATGATGCAGAGCGAGAATATCATTCTCATAGTTTGCAATATAATAATGAAGCGAACAAATTACAGATTTCCTTGGGCTATTTAGATAAAAAGAAAGATGGCTATTCTGTGCCAGACAAAGCCACAACTGGTGATTATGAGGGTTTGGGTTCTCATTCCTTCTATCCAGGAAAAGCCTATAATGTAGATGTGCAAAAAGCGTGGAAACCTGAAGGAAAACACCAATTTGTGGGAGGTTTCAACTGGAAGCAAGAACGATTTGATCAAGAGAAAATTTCCTTACAACATTGGCGTGATAAAAATTCTAAGGACAGCACGGTGTTCCCGAATGGTGTTAGCGAAACCAATACAGGGGCATCTCGTACGATGGCTGTTTTCGTGCAAGATACATATCGCCCTAATGATGATTGGGCTATCTATGCAGGATTGCGTTTCGACCACTTTAAAAAGTATGGTGGGTCTCACGGGGAGTATAATAAGACCACAAAGTCCTACGATGTGGTACATCATAATGATGGATCGTATACAGAGATCAGTCCTAAATTATCAGTAGAACGATATCTTGATGATTCTACCAACGTCTATGCATCCTATGGTCACTCCTTTGCACCGCCAACATTGTATCAAGTGTACCGCTATGGACAAACATCTAAAACTCCTATTCACGCAAATCCAAATTTAGATCCAGAACATTCCGATACCTTTGAACTTGGTTTAAAAAAATCTTGGAATGAAAGTACAAAATTAAATGTAGCAGCCTTTTATGTGAACACAAAAGATAAGATTCAATATGTGACATTTAAAAAAGCGAACGGCGATGATGATTACAAAAAATATATTAATGTAGGATCAGAAACACGCCGTGGTGTAGAAGTAGAGCTTGGTCATAGGTTGTCATCTAAGTGGTCTGTATTTGGCAATTATACATGGCAAATGGGAGAACTTCATAATCAAGCATTAGCTAATACAGATGTAAAAGATGAAAGAAAGCAAAACTTTGAGATTCCAAAACATTTATTTCATGGTGGATTTGAATACAACAGTGATAAGTGGAATGCCTTGTGGGATATGCAATATGTGAGTGCACGCCAAGGTAAAGACTCTGCGGCTGGCGAGCCAGAGGCAGAAGATAGCTACTTCTTAACCAATGTCTCTGTGAATTACAAAGTGTCCAAAGAAGCTACCTTGCAATTCGGAGTACAAAATATCTTCAATCGTGAATACTATGCGAGAGAAGCAACAGGTGGCCGTACGTATAATGTAGGCATGAAATTCAAATTTTAATAGTATATAGGTAACTAATACAGGGGGATACTCAGCGAGGGTATCTCCTTTTAGTTTGATGATAGGTAATATATAACTAATCGGAATAGCGATTATGTAGGAAATGTGTATGACCAATGGTATACTAATTGAAGAAAATGATGTGTGTAACATGTTGTGATAGAGCAGTGAGACGTTAGATAAAGGAGTATCGATGAGAGATAAGTATAAGCGGGCTATAATGGCTACAGTAATTATGAGTTGTATGAGCGCTGTGTCCTTTGCTGAGGTGGCGTCAGTGGACTTCCAACAAGGGATAACAAAGGCAGAACAAATTACAGTGCAAACGGAAGGACGTGCTGTAGGGATTCGCAAATATCATGAAATAGTGGAGTATCCTAATGGGTTGCATATTCAAGTGCGTGGTGTAGGCTACGATACAGCACTAAAAAAACATCACAATGTATCGGGTATATATGTCCATGACGGTACTCGCTTGACAGTTCATAAAGGGCTAACAGTGACCATGCAAAATTCTACTCCTTATGATTACCCTGATGAAATGGCACATTATTACATGAGTGGCATCTATGCTGGCTTTGGTCGTAAACATGTTGATGATCCGAAATATGATACAAAGGTGGTCGTTCATGGGCCCACTGTGATTCAAGCCGTTGGTAATGGGGTACAGGCTAATAAAGATAGTTATATTACCTTAGACGGTCCTGTAAAAATTGAAACTGTGCCATTTGAGCAGGCAGATGTGTATGGTGCTATTGTCGAAGAAGGTAGCATTGGTATT
>CALGLI010000372.1 GCA_937930265.1 uncultured Veillonella sp.
CAATGTCACCTTCAGAAAGTCCTGTTACATCTTCTACATACATATTACCATCTACATCAGGAGCCTGCATTTGCAAACGTCCACGAGCAAGGAATTTCCCCGGTTCCACTTCATCGATAGCTTCAATTAATCCTTGGTGAATCGTCCCCTCTAAGTCACGATTATGTTCCTCTGAAACTTGTGCTTGAATGGCCATTAATGTATGGTACCGTTCTTCTTTCACTTCCTCTGGAATCTGTTCATCCATCATACCAGCTGGAGTACCATCCTCTTGGGAATAGGTAAATACACCCATGTGATCAAATCGGATATCTTTGACGAAGTCTGCCAATTCTTGGAATTGTTCTTCCGTTTCTCCAGGGAATCCAACGATAAGGGATGTGCGCAATGTAATATGCTCACTGCGATTGCGAATTTTATGTAATAAAGCCACAATATTTTCTCGTGTATCCTTACGGTTCATACGTTGTAAGACAGTATTATTAATATGCTGTAGTGGCATATCGATATACTTGCACACCTTTGGTTCTGTCATAATTGTTTCTAACAATTCATCAGAGAAATGTTTAGGATACAAGTACAACATGCGAATCCATTCGATGCCTTCAATCTTCGCCAATCGTTTCAACAACTCTGAAAGCAACGGCGTACCATCATTCAAATCAGCTCCATAGTAGGTCGTATCTTGGGCAATTAATACTACTTCTTTCACGCCTGCTTCGGCTAGCTGTTGTACTTCTCGTTCAATGGACTCCATAGAGCGACTACGGTAGGTCCCACGTACTTTTGGAATAATACAGAAGGTACATCCATTATTGCATCCTTCAGAGATTTTTACATATGCACTGTAGTCCGGTGTCGTCATCATACGTGGCATGCCTTCATCGTACATGTTCGTCATGCTATCCATGATACAAATCCGTTGACCTTGTTGAATGGCTTCCACGGCTTCCATAATGCGGTTCCAAGAGCCTGTGCCAATGAGGGCATCAATCTCTGGAATTTCTGTAAACAATTCTTCTTGGTATTGCTGACTTAAACAGCCTGCTACGATAAGACCTTTACAGTCCCCATATTGCTTATATTGACCAGCCTCTAAAATAGTATTGATTGATTCTTCTTTTGCTTTCTCGATAAATGTGCAGGTATTAATAATAATAATATCTGCTTTTTCTAACTCTTCTGTAATTTCATAGCCATTATCTTGTAACGCTCCTAGCATCACCTCTGTATCCACCAAATTCTTGGCGCAACCTAAACTAATATAACCTAACAACTTACTCATGGTGTATCCTTTCTAAAACGCACTTGTCGTATCCATTCTTGTAATATTTTATCTTGCTCATCTTTCGCAATTCTTGCATTCCATAGCACAAGGTGATTACCTTGGCGGTCCTGTTGGGACTCCACCGTTTCTATGGTCGGCAAATAATACATATCCCCCGCTTTCAATACGGATTGTACCCGTTCTGAAAGTAGCCAACTCACAAAAGCTTCACTTTCATCAACATTAGTGGATCCTTTCAAAATCCCTACACCCATCATATCATAAGGGGTCCCTTCCCTAGGATATAGAATCGTCAAAGGATATTTATGAACCTCATACAATTTGGCGTCTGAATAATGTCCTATACTGACTTGTACATCTCCGATAGCAGCCATACGCACAGAAGATGGCAAGGCTTTTGCATACTGCACAATACGTGGTCGCAAACTATCAAAGTAGGAGATGGCACCGTCTAGACCATAGATAGCACCAAAACTATTCAATAAAGTAATAGCCGATGCATCAGCTACAAAGTCAGTGATTGCTATGCGCCATGGACCTGTGTAGGCTAAAGAAAACCAAGTGTTTACATATTTTCCCTGACTGCTATAAAAGGCATCATGTAAGGCTAAAACATAAGGATCATACCATATCCCTACCCATTGTTCATCCGGTCCGCGAAATACTGTATCTACCCCATGGGTTAAGGTAACCGGCAATCTATGAAAGGCACCATGTTCAACCCCTTTACTAAGATTGGTGTTTGTAGAAATCACAAGATCTCCTTGTTGCTCTGCCTCTGGCAAAGCTAACCGTGTACCCATTTGGTTCTGTGGTATAGGGATAACATGCACTCTTACTTGTGCCTCTCTTTCGTAAGCCTGTCCCATAGCCGTCATGACTTCAGGGTCTCCATCTGTATAGATAGTAATTTCTGCCCTTGTAGAAATCACACGCCGAGCCACTTGATCTTGTTTCATATCATTGAGCCACAATCCTACACTGAACATGCCTACCACTATTAGCAAATACACCATAAGCAATCGTAACCGTTTCATAGATTCACCTCCTTTATCTATTAGAGATACCTAACCGAAATTCCTTTTTTTCATGCCTTTATTTTTTCGATTTCCTATACCAATTTTAGAACCACTATTTGTACGTCCTTCCCTTTGTATAGAACCTTGTCTTCTACCTGCTAGTTTTACTCCACCTTTAGTGGCAGCTCTACTACCATCAGATTTCGATATATTCCGTTTTATGCATCGTGGAGGAATCAAGCATAATGATCCAAAACCGATTAAATCTCTGCGATTTGCTTTGATTAAGGCTTCTTTCACTAAGTCGTAATTTTCTTCTCGTTTATATTGCATCAAGGCTCGTTGCATCGCTTTATCTCTGCCTTTTTTAGCCACATACACAGACTCACCTGTAAGAGGATTAATCCCTGTGTAATACATGGCGGTCGATAAGCTACCTGGGGTAGGTATAAAATCTTGTACCTGTTCTGGAGTCATATTTTGATCTCGCAAAAACTCTGCTAATTCAATAGCATCTTCTAATGTACAACCTGGGTGAGAACTCATAAAATAAGGCACCAAAAATTGTTGTTTACCTAATTTACGATTCGCCTCATCAAACCAAGATTTAAATTTTAAGAAGTAACTTTTATTGGCTTTCCCCATGATGGTCGTTACATGGTCAGACACATGTTCTGGGGCAACTTTTAATTGTCCACTCACATGGTGCTCGCACAATTCTCGTACAAACTCTTTATTATTGTCATCCAATACGTAATCATAACGCAATCCAGATCGAACAAAGACTTTTTTAACACCTTTCACTTTACGCACTTTTCGCAAAATGCTCACATAGTCATCATGATTGGTATTCAGTTGAGGACATGCTTTGGGCGCAGCACATGTTTTTCCCTTACAAGCTCCTACTTTCAACTGTTTATCACAGGCAACATGACGGAAGTTTGCCGTAGGGCCT
>CALGLI010000373.1 GCA_937930265.1 uncultured Veillonella sp.
AAAGGCATTCATGAATCCATCTGTATCCTTTGAACAGCATTATACGTATTGGTTACTACAAGAACGCAAAGAATATAAGATTAATGATGTAGTGTTATCATGCTTTCACAATCCGGATGTAGGAGATGATAAGATACCTCGTATTAGAAATATTTTTCCTTTTATTCACGATGGATATGAACGATATATATCTAAATTACAAGAGATAGATACCTTTTTGAGGCTTCAAGAGGTATATGGTAACCGTAGAATTACGTCGGGTGTTTATATGTGTTTAGTTGCGGTAGCAGAAGGATATTCACATATTTATGTGTCAGGCATTGATTTATATGATAGAAATTTGGGTTCCATGTATGCTTTTAATCATATACAACCTGGTATTGTTGAGTCTTTGCCAGATTTTGCACAAACAGATTCAGTATATGAAAAGCATGATGGTAGTTTTGATGTCCAAGTATTACAGCTAATACAAGCATTATATGGTGTGACGATTACATGTGTCTCTGAAAGTAGTCCATTATTTTCCATGTTTCCTCCTGCTAGTGTTGTAGACAAATATTCAAGGGACATTGAAAGAAAGCCTGAAGGTTATATACATGATATACAATACTCTGCTGAACTTGGTGTTATAAAGACAAGAGATATGCGATTAAAGGGGGAAGCCTTACAGAACAGTGCATTACGTTTTTTAATTGATCTCTGTAAGTTGCCTAGGGCCATAAGGAAATATATAAAGGCTAAACGCGTGAATTAAATTATAATACAGGAGGTTATCATGAATTTTCAAAGTTCTGCAGGTCCTAATCAATATAGTGACTCTGTGTATGAGGTAGTGTTTACGCCAGTTTTGGAACGCCCAGAGTATCAAGGGGAGCCGTTACATTCTTTACTATTAGAATTACGTGATAAAATGGGGCAATCTGATTTTGATCAATATATCAATAGTTTAATTTCAATCAAATATAATGGAACAGCCTTATGGTTAATTACGAAAAGTGAACGAAATCGTACATTGATCGAAGGTCGATTCTTACCGTTATTACGTGAAGTGTTCCAGGTAGCAGCACCACGGATTATTTCACAACCATAGTTATACACTATTCATCTAAGGTCTGATTATAGATAACAACATCTATTGTCAGACCTTTTTTGTTATAGGATAAAATGAAGTGGCTTTCATCTGCCCTTTTTCAGTATATATGGGGTATAGGAACTAAGAACGAGATATATATCTTTGCTGCATGTGGCGACTAGTCTTATATGAGCGGTTCTAATATTCCGTATAGGGTCATATATGCTTGAGCTAATATTCTTTCAACATTTTAATAAATGAGAAAAATTATCATTGACATAATCCGAGCTGTGACGTATGATATGTATTAAGAAGTGTGTTTATGTAACCCAACAAACAAGTAATTAATATGGAGGCATATATGAATCAACGTGGTATTGTGTTAGCAACATTCGGTTCCATCTACGGAGATGCTGTGGAAGCATCGGTAGGAGCGATGGAACGACGGATTACTGAAATGTATCCAGGTGTAGAAGTGCGCCGTGTATTTTTATCAGATGCATTGGTAGATAAATGGAACGAAAAATATGATGCACAAGTATATACTTTGCATGGTGCTATTGAAAGTTTGGCAAATAAAGGGGTCACAGATATCTTTGTTCAACCATTTGCGTTAGTATGGGATCAATGTTATGTACAAATGCGCAAAGAAATTATGAAAGAAGCTCACGACCGTGGCTTACGGGCTACGGTAGGAAAACCATTGTTGAACTCCTTAGGTGTGAAGAATTATGCTGA
Source organism: uncultured Veillonella sp. (assembly GCA_937930265.1). Classification (GTDB taxonomy): domain Bacteria; phylum Bacillota; class Negativicutes; order Veillonellales; family Veillonellaceae; genus F0422. Next base: position 1,811 of record CALGLI010000373.1, read on the forward strand.
TGATTACTCCGATACGATAGAGGCAATCATCAAACATATTAATATTCGTGCCTTAAATAAAACAGTCTTATTAATGGCTAATGGCCAAAATCAATTGGAATACAGTGCGTTGCAATTGAAATGCTTGTATGGGGCGGGACAAAATGTGGTAGTATTCACTGCCAATGGATTCCCTAACTTTAAACAGGCCTTAACATTGTTAGAACGTTTAGATCACCAAGAAGTATTGGTGGTGCCATTGGCGTTGATTGGTTCTGCTCACTTAATGGACTACTTAGGGGGAGAACGATCGGACTCCATTGCTACCTTGTTAGGACAACAAGGGTATGGCGTATCCATTTGGAATGAAGGATTAGGAGAAAATCCTTATATCCAAGAATTATTTATGAAACACTTGTCTCAAGTCATTCGTAGTGCAGAACGTCGTACCTTGCGTCAACGTGAAACAGGAGATGGCAAACCAGTTGTGAAACATGGAACTTTCAGAACAGCATAAGAAAATGTAAACTATCGCATATCATGGTACATCATGGTATGCGATTTTTTGATTGTTACGAGAAATTGGAGTATAATGGAAAGTAATGATAGATGATGGTATCTTGTAATATCTGATGCTGATATAATTTGTAACAAGGGGAGTAGATTCATGGGACATACAAAGCTAACTAACTGGATAGATGGCCTACAGTTAGATGTAAAAGGATTACTTTGGTTCTCCGCACTATTCATGGTGTTTCGGATTGCATTTATTGGGCTATTTCAAGATCAACTTGGTGAAGTTGGAACAGGGGATATCCTCGAAGCCTTATGGCTAGGTTTTCGTATTAGCTTAAAAACTGCTGGTGCTATTGTGTTACTTAGCTTTCTATTCTCTACAATACCTGGAATATTTGGCAAATTTAAATGGTATTCACCTTGGGCGATTCGTCGCTGGATATATAGCATTAGTACGGCTGTATTCACCTTCTTGTTTTGCTTACGTATTCCTTACTTTACAATCTTCCATGCTACCTTTAATGCCATGATTATCAACGGTGCTCATGACGATATTGGTGCCACCTTACAAACAGGGATTTCTGAATATGGATTACTTTGGCGTGTGCCATTAGCGGTTGCATTCTGTGCTTTTATGGTCTATATCTTTATGAAAGTCTACACCAATCGTACATGGACAATACAGATACATGGTAAAGGTAAACAAATTGCGACAGCATTAGGATCCATTCTGTTGGTTGTAGCCGTTGGTATTGGATTGCGATTTGGTGGGGCTTTCACCTATAATGGGTCCATTCATTGGGAAAATGCAGCACGGACGAAATCCAATCTATTAAATGAAGCAATTTTAGATGATGGACAAGCCTTGAAACGAGTGTCCACTATTTATGAGCGGTCTAAACAAGCGAAAAAAATTACCATTACTGGTGCTGAGCTAAAAGATATCATCCAATCTGTGGGCGGTAATCCGCAGGCAGCTACCATTGATGAGGCTTTCACGCGGACCATTACAGAAGAAAAATTACCTACCCAACCGAATAATGTGATCTTTGTATTAGGTGAAAGTTATGGATTATGGCCGTTTTTACCGAATTATGAAGAACTAGGTACTTACATTGTACAAGAAGGAAAGGCAATTCAAAGTTCTCCAAAAGCGATGCACACGAAATATATGCTAGCCCATGGTACAGGTACTATGCCTGCCATCAATGGATTTGTCACAGGTTTAGCTGATGCTGGTTTGTATCCGAACTATGAAGGGCAGTCCTATAAAGCGAAATATGGCACTGGTATTGCGCAAATAATGAAACATTTTGGTTATAAAACAGTATTCTGGTATGGTGGATTTGGCACATGGCAAGATGTGGAACGATTTGCACTAGCCCAAGGATTTGATGAGTTCCATGGTGCCACTAGTTTCCCATATGAAGGTGGTAATGCTTGGGGTGCTCCCGATGGAGATTTGTTTAAGGCCATAACCAATTATGTAAAAGGGGAACAACCAGGTGAAAAAGTGTTCCACTTTATTATGACATCCTCTAATCATCCACCATACTCGGTAGATTTGGCAAAAGCTGGTTTTGATGCGTCCAAAGTAATTGGCAAAGGCGATGATTCTATCAAAAAGGATGACAAAACGGTGAACGAAATCGGCCATTTCTGGTATGCAGATATGACAATGGGTAACATGATTCGTCAGGTAGAACAAATAGATCCTACTATGTTGACGGTGATTACAGGTGATCACTCTGAGCGATTTAGCTTTGCTACACAAGTAGATATTCCAACCTTCTCGGCCATTCCTTTTATTGTTTATGGACAAGGTGTAAACCCTTCATGGCTCGGTGAAAGTAGCTTCGGTGGAGCCTTACAAATTAATCCTACCTTGGCAGAATTAGTAGGTCGTAAAGGAGATACGTACATGAGCTTAATGCCAAGTCTATTTACAGCGCCTAAGATGGGATTCAACCATCGATTGTACGTAGATGCTAGCGGTATCCATGAACAAGGGGCGTCCATGCCAGAAGAGTATGCGAAGTATATTAAAGCATTGCGGACTATAAGCGTGTGGCGAATTGTGAGGGGCAATGCGGTGGAGTAGGTTTCTTTTATATGGATGTGAAAAGTAATGAAAATTTTATTAGTAAATACAACAAAAATGGTAGATGATTCAGGAGGATTAGCTAAAGTAACCTCTGCATTTGCTAATGAAATGCAGTCAAGAGGACACGAGGTAACTCTGATTTATGCAGATGAAAAAGAAGGTGAATTTTTTTATCCTGTAAGTAAAGAAATTACATGT
>CALGLI010000374.1 GCA_937930265.1 uncultured Veillonella sp.
TTTCACAACAATTTTACAATAATTACATCAATTAGATAATCATTACACAATACTTGCTTATACCTATTCTTCGTGTCACATACATGAATACTAAGGCTATACACCACCCAAGCATTCATAATATTTGTTAGAACATTGTCTATTCATCAACTTTCATAGTAACCTATTAAAATCGGTCATATCCCTAAGCACATCTGATGATTTTCTGTAGGTAACAGTCCACTCTATCTGCTTCTTGTACCTATGTATGACCCTATAAAAGTACGAACCCAGCCCATACCTTGTAGATATTTTCTATCTATTGCAGACACGCCTTATACATGCCTAAGTACCTACCTATAGGTTTGCTATGCGCTGTATCCTCTCTTGTAAGCTAGCATCATCAGTAAATACCGTATCTAAACACAGTCCATGGGCAGGTGCTGTTTTCCCGATTAATTGTCTATTCTCACCAGCTATGATGCGTGGCACGTCCTCTGGCTGAAAGCGACCTAAGCCTACATCCACCAAGAATCCTGCCATATTTCGTACCATGTGATACACGAATCCATCTCCTAACACATGGATTCTAATGGTCGTTCCTTGTTGGTGAATCTTAACCGCATACATAGTCTTCACTGGATCTTGTACCGTCGTGTTGTGCCCTTTGAAAGTACTGAAATTATGTGTTCCTTCTAAAGCCTGTGCAGCTTGCTTCATAGACGATATATCCAAAGGTTTGCGCACATGATAAGCATAGCGCAATTGTAATGGGTCCACCACAGCATCATTATGAATGGTGTAAATGTATTCCTTCCCTTTCACATAGTTCCGTGGATTCCAATCCGCTGGTAGCTCCTGTGCCTCACGGACCACAATATAAGGTGGCATATGGGCAATAAGGGCTCTCATTAGATTGTCTACGGGAATCTTACCGGTCGTAGTGAAAGCCACTACTTGACCTCTCGCATGGACACCGGCATCCGTTCGCGAAGAGCCATAAATCGTGATAGGCTCATTACACACCTTGGATAAGGCATCCTCTAGATAGCCTTGCACCGTAGGGCCATTCTGTTGCCGTTGGTATCCACAAAGCTCAGTGCCATCATAGGCAATAATAAGCTGTATGGTTCTTGTTATATCTGGCATATCTTATTCTTTCTACTGTCTTTCTAACCTTATTAGATTGGCACATCCATCTGTCACTAGCATACATAGGCAACTACTGCTTATACACTAAAACCCCAACGCTATACAGCTAGCATATATATGGGCCTACTGCTTATACAGCAAAGCCCCAACGTAATACGGCTAATAGAGCACTTACAAATACCACGGATCCAATACCATAGAAATCTAATGGGCTATACCGTAATTCTTTCATTCGTGTACGTCCCTCTCCGCCTCGGTAGCAACGAGATTCCATAGCCACTGCTAATTCATCGGCACGGCGGAATGCACTAATAAATAATGGCACAAGTAAAGGTACCATATTTTTTGCCCGTTTCAGTAAGGATCCTGTAGTAAAGTCAGCACCACGGGATTCTTGTGCTTTCATAATGCGATCCGTTTCCTCTAATAAAGTCGGTATGAACCGCAAGGCGATGGTCATCATCATAGCCAATTCATGGGCTGGTACACCAAAGCGCTTCCATGGATTTAATAGCCTTTCAATACCGTCCGTCAACCGAATCGGTGATGTCGTGTATGTCAACAGAGAGGAGAAAACGATTAAAAATATCAATCGTCCTGCCATGAGACCGCCCAAATTGAGCCCTTCTCGGCTGATATGTAACCAACCATAGGTAAATAGGTATTCCCCTGGTGTGGTGAACACGTGAATGGCCAAGGTGAATACGATGATGATCCACAATGGTTTAATGGATAGCCACACCAATCGCACTGGCAAACGAGACAAGCCCAAACACCCGAAGGTGAAAGCCGCCACAATGCTATATGTCACCAAACTGTCCGCAAAGAAGATAGCAATGATGAAAATCATGGTGGCTATAATCTTAGCCCGTGGGTCCATACGGTGTAGTAAAGAATCCCCTGGAAAGTACTGTCCAATGGTAATATTACTTAGCATGGTGCACCTCCTTGAGATACTCGTAAATATCTGCTACTGCCTCATGAACATGAACACGGTCGATATTCACAGGAATATTTCGTTCTGCCAAAGCTTGCAAAGTTTGCGATAATGGTGGTACATCCACGCCAGCAGATTGTAATGTGTCACGGTCATTGTGGAAAATCTCAATAGGATTGCCATCTAATAAGACTTGCCCTTGGTGCATGACAATCAATCGATTTGCCATGTGGGAAATATCTTCCATATTATGGGATACAAGGATAACAGTAATCCCTTTTTCCTTATGTAGTTTCAGGATTTCTCCAAAGATTTCTTCTCGTCCAAATGGGTCTAACCCCGCGGATGGCTCATCCAGAATTAAATACTCTGGATCTAGGGCAATAACCCCTGCGATAGCTACACGGCGCATTTGTCCACCCGACAAATGGAAAGGAGACCGCTCTGCATAGGTATCGTAGTCTAAGCCTACAAATTGCATGGCTTCTCGCACACGGCGATCTATTTCTGCCTCATCGAAACCTAAATTTTTAGGCCCAAAGGCAATATCTTTGGCAATAGTTTCCTCGAAGAGCTGATGTTCTGGATATTGGAATACCATACCCACTTTATGACGTGTTTGTTTGACTGTTTCTGTTTTACCTACTAAGTCCACACCATTTACTTTCACAGTGCCTGTTGTAGGGTGTAATAAGCCATTTAGATGTTGTACTAATGTAGATTTACCCGACCCTGTATGACCGATAATACCGACAAACTCACCTTCGTGAATTGTTAAATTCACATCGTGCAAAGCCGTTTTTTCGAAAGGTGTCCCCTGCCCATAGGTGTAGGTTACATGTTCTAATTGAATTGACATATGGCCTCCCCTAGTTCTTCATTGGTAGTAATCCCCTTTGGCATAGTTACCCCTTGTTCCTGTAAGCGCACCGCAATCTCTGACGGCACCGGCACATCTAGACCAAGGCCTTTTAACGTATCTACATTCATAAACACATCTTTCGGCTTTCCTTCATCAATTACCTTACCTTGCTTCATTACAATGATACGATCTGCTAAGGCTGCCTCTTCCATAAAGTGCGTAATATAGACGATAGTGATGCCTTCTTCTTTATTGAGACGGTACACCGTATCCATGACTTCTTTACGACCTTTGGGATCTAACATGGCTGTTGGCTCATCTAAAATGATGCATTTAGGTTTCATCGCTAAAACGCCAGCAATGGCAATGCGTTGCTTTTGTCCCCCTGATAATAAATGAGGTCCATGTAACGCATAATCCGACATATTCACAGCTGCTAATGCGGCATCCACACGTTCTCGAATTTCTGGTGCTGGCACCCCTAAGTTTTCTGGCCCAAACGCCACATCTTCTTCCACTATGGCTGCCACAATTTGATTATCTGGATTTTGGAACACCATCCCCACATTTTGGCGAATATTCCAAATTAAATGCTCTTCCTTCGTATCCATTCCTAACACGGTAACGGTACCAGATGTGGGTTGTAACAACACATTGAAATGTTTAGCTAATGTACTTTTACCACTACCATTTGTTCCAATGATGCTGACAAACTCACCTTCATGAATGTGAACACTCACATCCTGCAAGGCATGTACCTCACGGCCCATTTCGTCTTGGTATACATGACTCATATGGTCCGTACTGATCATAACTTGTTTCATTTTGTTTTCGGTTTCCTCTCTACGTAAGTACAATTGTTACTTCGTATTATAATCTCTTTCATTATACATGGTGGAGAGGTTTAGGACAATAGGCAACCTTGGGTTAAAGGGTGTAGTTTACAAATGATAAAAGTAAAATCACCACTCTATATTATTAGAATGGTGATTGAGTTCAAAGGGGGTATGATTATATGATTATATTATTTTAAATACTGACCTAATTCAATTTTAGTAAGCGTATCTACAACAGCTCTATGGAAAGCTCTATCGTAACTACCACTAGTTTTACCAACGCTAGAGAAATCTTCATCCATTACATAGTCGCCTTCTTGAGCATCGTAAATAATAATATTAGTCATGATTGTCAAATTTTTTCTAAGACCGGTCCAAAAGTTTACTTTTTCTTCCGCAGAAGTAACGCGTGTGGATAATACCATTACATAACGAGTGCCTTCTTTTTCTGCTAGGGCTTTAAAATCCTTAGACCGAAGAATGACTCCCTTATCCTGATCACGCTGTGTTTCGTTACTATCATTATCTCGGATATATACTTTTAAATCTTTTTGTGCCTTTGTGAAAGGAATTGCTTCATATCCAACAGCTTTTAATTTATCATTAACGCTGGTATATAATTCCTCACTGATTTCTAAAGGTTTACCTACATGATTTGGATCTAATTGGATAAATAATGCAATAGGCTGTTTAGGTGACTCTAGTACAGTCATAGCCTGTGTATGCAAAGCACCAAATACAAATAAAGAGAAAACCATGGCAAAAAATACATACAGTTTTTTCATCTTAATACTCCTCGAAGCCCCCTTATAAACTATTATATATTCTTTTCATAATATTTTAAAGAGGGTAAAGGATTATGATTTCCATTCTTCTAATAGTTCTAAATAAAATAAACTCCTTCTTAAATTTATTTTTCATATACATGGAAAATTATATCATTTAGTATCCATAACCGCACTATCTACCATATTGGCTGAAAACGGCTTTGTAGATATTACCTTATCAGTTGCAACTTCCTGTTCGCCCCTGTGGATTTTCTTTACTCCCTTCGGTCGTAGAAAATCTTACGGGCCGAACTCCCCGATTC
>CALGLI010000375.1 GCA_937930265.1 uncultured Veillonella sp.
CGTGGCGTATCGGGCCGTGTGAAAACGATGAAATTTGTTGGGGAAAAAGGGTCTGTATCCCTTACAGGAGAACAAGTACAGAGCCTATTTGGATTGAAATCTACCTTGTTCGACATTTACGTGGGACAAACACCGCCTAGCCGTGTACAAGGCTCTTCTGTGAAAGTGAACCATGCATTCAGTAAAGCAAACCAAACGGTGACCATCCATGGCTACGGTTGGGGACATGGATTAGGGCTTTCACAGTGGGGAGCAGCAGAGATGGCGAGTCGAAAAGAGGCGAGCCAGCCCGACTATTATAAAGTGATTTTACAACATTATTACCAAGGTACGGCACTTACGAAACTGTACAATTAATGAGGAATAGTATGAAAGTATCTGATTTTAATTATGATTTGCCGGAGGAACTCATTGCGCAACATCCAGTGGAACCACGGGATACGTCGCGATTGATGACCTTGGACAAGGAAAGTGGAGAGATATACCATAAAGCATCCTTTCACTCTATACTAGAAGAGTTGCAGGAAGGAGATGTGTTAATTTTCAATAACACGAAGGTTATTCCAGCTCGTTTGTATGGAGAACGAAAAGGAACAGGTGGCAAGGTAGAAGTACTACTGTTGACGCCGAAAGAGGAACACCTCTGGGAGTGTCTTGTGAAACCTGGTAAGAAGTGCTTGAAAGGGCAGGAATTAGTATTCGGGCCTAACTTAGAGGCACAGGTCATAGATCACACAGATTTTGGTGGTCGATTGATTCAATTTAAGCCCAATGGCAATTTTGATGAGATTATCAATGACATTGGAGAAATGCCATTACCACCGTATATTCATGAAAAGCTAGAAGACAAAGATAGATACCAAACAGTATATGCTAAAGAAAAAGGATCGGCGGCAGCACCCACGGCGGGCTTACATTTTACGCCTGAACTATTAGATGAAATCCAAAACAAAGGTGTGCAAATTGGATTTGTTACATTGCATGTAGGTCTTGGCACATTCCGACCGGTGTCTGCAGAATCTATTGAAGACCATGATATGCACAAAGAGTTCTATCATGTGTCGGAAGAAACGGCGGAACTGGTGAATCGTGCCAAAGCGGAAGGACGAAGAGTGATTGCCGTAGGAACCACATCGGTGCGTACATTAGAATCAGCAGCGACCGAGGTAGGCCACGTGAAGAGTGGATCCGATTGGACCCAAATTTTTATCTACCCTGGCTATACCTACAAGGTGGTGGATGCATTGATTACTAACTTTCATCTCCCACAGTCTACCTTACTCATGCTTATTAGTGCCTTAGCTGGTAGGGAACATTGTTTGGCAGCCTATGAAGAGGCAGTCCGTGAAAAGTATAGATTTTTCAGCTTCGGTGATGCAATGTTCATTCGATAAATTGAAAATTGTGTTATAATACAGAAGTAATAAAGGAGTGTATATATGGCGATTAGATATGAATTGCAAAAACAATGCCCTCACACAGGTGCACGGGCAGGGTTATTGCATACTCCTCATGGTACCTATGAAACACCAATGTTTATGCCTGTAGGGACACAGGCGACGGTGAAAACATTGGCCCCAGAGGAGCTGAAAGCGATGGGTTCTCAAGTTATCTTGAGTAATACTTATCATTTATTCTTGCGCCCCGGTGCTGACCTGGTGGAAGAGGCTGGTGGCTTGCACAAATTCATGAACTGGGACCAAGCTATTTTAACGGATAGTGGTGGGTTCCAAGTGTTCAGTTTAGGCAAGTTGCGCAAGATTACGGAAGAAGGGGTTAATTTTAGATCCCATTTAGATGGGTCGAAAAAATTCTTATCTCCGGAAGGGGCTACGAAAGTACAGGAACAATTAGGGTCTGACATTATGATGGCATTCGATGAATGTATCCCCTATCCTGCGGATCATCGCTATGCCGATGCATCCACAGCGCGGACGACTCGCTGGGCGGAACGTTGCCAAGAGGCACGTCGTTCCAAGAACCAAGGTATGTTCGGCATTGTTCAAGGTGGCATGTACAAGGACCTTCGTGAAAGAAGTGTTAAAGAGTTAGTGGCTATGGACTTTGAAGGGTATAGCATTGGTGGCCTTTCTGTAGGGGAACCACATGATTTGATGTATGAAGTACTAGAATATACAACGCCATTGTTACCTACAAACAAAGCTCGTTATTTAATGGGTGTTGGTACGGCTGACTGCTTAGTGGAAGGAGTAGCTCGTGGTGTCGATATGTTTGACTGCGTATATCCAACACGAGTAGCGCGGAATGGTATGGCCATGACATGGAAAGGGCGCTTGAATCTACGCAATGCATCGTTTATGCGTGACTGGGGCCCTATCGAAGAAGGTTGTGGCTGTTATGCATGCCAAAACTATACAAGAGCTTATATTCGACATCTATACAAAGCAGAAGAAATTTTGGCTTTCCGATTGGTGTCGTATCATAATTTATATTTCTTACTAGAATTTATGCGTCAAATGCGTAAAGCTATCTTAGAAGATCGCTTTGTGGCATTCCGCGAAGAGTTCTGGCAATATTTTACTAAATAGGAGGACTTATGGATTTCTTAGCATTTTTCCAAGGACAAACAGGACAGGCAATTCTACCATTGTTGATTATGGTGGTGATTTTTTATTTCTTGTTATATCGTCCGCAAAAAAAACAACAAAAGCAACGTCAAGTGTTATTGAACAGCTTGAAAAAAGGTCAAAAAGTATTGACTGTAGGAGGTATTTACGGAGAAATCGTTTCCTTAACAGAAGATACACTAGTGTTACAAGTATCTGAAAAAGTAGAAATGAAATTTGCTCGCACAGCTATTGCACAAGTTCTTGGAAAGGATCAAAAGTAATGGATAAATCGACATTGCGACAGGCCTTTTTAGAACGTCGTCGTAGTGTACCAGTCCAAGAGGTTCCTGCGTGGTCTGCCCAATTAGCGGAGCGACTGTGGGCTATGCCCGAGGTGGCTGATGCGGAGCATATCATGGCGTATTTAGCTATGCCTAAAGAAGCAAATCTAGATGCTTTCATCAAGGATGTGTTGGAACAGGGTAAACATGTATATGTGCCTGTGTGCGTGACCAAAACGGAGATGGTAGGCGTTCGGATTACTGATTTAGAAACGCTTGGGAGGGGAACATTGGGAATCCGTATTCCTAAGGAACCCTATGACATCGTAGAACCAACGCAATTGGATTGCATTCTTGTTCCCGGCCTTGGCTTTGATCGAAGCGGTGGGCGTATGGGAATGGGTGCTGGATATTATGACCGATACTTACGACAGATTCCAATAGAAAAGCGTATCGGTATTGCCTGGGATAACCAACTTTCAGAGGTGGTATTACCCATGGCACCTCATGATGAGTGGATGCACAAAATCGTGACCCCATCTGAGAGTATCCATTGTTATAAAGAATAGGAGGGAATCCATTGAACACAAAAGCAGCTTTACGCTTTTTCGGCGTAGTAGCAGTGATTTTAGGCCTATTTATTTGGCTCATTGGACCACTAGCAAGCTCAATTAAACAAGGTTTGGATTTACAAGGTGGTACCCACATTGTATTAGAAGCACAGGATTCTGGCCCCAATGTGGTGACAGATGATGCAGTAGAACGGGTTATTCAAATTTTAGGCCGTCGTATTAATGAAATGGGTTTAACTGAGCCTATCATTCAACGAGAAGGTAAAAAACGTATCATTATTGAATTGCCAGGGGAAAAAGATCCTCAAAAAGCCATTGAGACAGTTGGTAAAACAGCGGTTCTTGAGTTCCGTGATGAAAATGGCAAAGTGCATTTAGATGGTAATGATTTAAAAGATGCAAAAGAGCAATTAGAAGGTAAACAAGCATCTGTTAACATTCAATTGACAGATGAAGGGGCGAAAAAATTTGGTGCTTTAACAACAGCAAATATTGGTCGTCATATCGGTATTTACCTTGATGGGGAGCAATTAACTAACCCAGTCGTTAATGAACCAATTACTGGTGGCAGTGCTCGTATTACAGGTAGCCGTGACTTGGAAGAAGCAAAAAGCTTAGCCATCTTGTTGCGCTCTGGTGCGTTGCCTGTCAAAGTAGAAGTTATGGAAGTGCGTACGGTAGGTCCTACATTGGGCCAAGACTCGAAAGATAAATCTGTAGTAGCCTTCGGTGTTGGTATTGCCTTAATTATTGTATTTATGCTTGTCTTATACAGATTGTCTGGCTTTGTGGCGACGATAGCACTACTGGTATTCGTAATGATTTTAGTAGCCATTCTCGGGCCGCATGTGCTGAATGCGACCATGACCTTGCCCGGCGTGGCGGGGATTATCCTCAGTATGGGGGTAGCCGTAGATGCGAACATCCTAATCTTTGAACGGTTCAAAGAAGAAGTGGTGGAAGGTAAAACCTTGCGTATGTCTATGGAATCCGGTTTCCGTCGTGCTTTTGATACGATTTTTGATGCCAATACATCCGTTATGATTACAGCGGTGATTCTAATTGTATTAGGGAGCGGTCCTGTGAAAGGCTTTGCTATCAACTTGGCATTAGGTGTTATCGTATCGATGTTTACAGCGGTATCCATGAGCCGTACCTTGATGCATATGCTCATTGCAGCACGTATTACGAATCGTCCATTCTGGTATGGATCTAACGTATCTCCATCTGTTACGATTGAAGCATTTAAGAAAGGAGATAAGAAAAAATGACATTTGATGTAATAAAACGTCATCGTTGGTGGTTTAGCATTTCTTCCATCGCGGTTATTGTAAGTATTATCTCCATGTTTATATATGGATTTAACTTTGGTATCGACTTTACTGGTGGTACCATTGTAGAAGTAGAATTTAGCAAACCCGTGCAAGT
>CALGLI010000376.1 GCA_937930265.1 uncultured Veillonella sp.
TAATGGTGTTGGGATTATTTCCTAAACTAGCAGCCGTGGTGGCATCTATTCCAAGCCCTGTATTAGGTGGCGCTGGAATTGCCATGTTTGGTATGATTATTGCTAGCGGTATCCGTTCATTAGGAAAAGTTGAGTATGAAGATAATCATAATTTAGTCATTGTAGCATTGAGTATTGGTGTGGCTATGATTCCTATTGGAGCTCCACATTTTTATCATAATTTTCCACCAGCTGCGAAAATTATTTTTGAAAGTGGTATTACCTTTGGTAGCATCTTAGCTGTCGTATTAAATATGGTCTTCAACGGGCTTGGTCATACAGATACAAAAGAATAATTACTTTCACCTGTAAAGGGTACTGAAAGGATGAGCACGTCTCTAATGAAAATGCGTTAGCTATTTCTCAAGATGACGTGCTTTTTATTATAGATTTACTGCGTAAACGTGATATAATAAAGACTATATAGGTAATTTTAAATATAATAATCTAAGGAGATATAATGGACGCAAAAATTATTGCTATTTCAATTAGCAGAGCAAAAGGACAAAAGAAAACAAATATCCCTGAAGCGGAGTTAGTAGTCAATCATGGTATTGAAGGAGATGCTCATGCAGGACCATGGCATCGTCAATTGAGCTTGCTTGGTATTGAAAGTATCGAATTAATGCGTAAAAGTGGGGCAGATGTAAACCCTGGAGATTTCGCAGAAAATATTACTGTTGAAGGCTTGACCTTGTTCCAATTACCAGTGGGCACTAAATTAGCATTAGGCAAAACGATGGTAGAAGTGACTCAAATCGGTAAAGAGTGCCATCAAGGTTGCGAAATTATGCAACAAGTAGGAAGTTGCATTATGCCTACACAAGGGATTTTTGGACGTGTTCTAGAAGGTGGAAAGATTCAAGTAGGCGATGTAGTGCGTATTCTTGAGGAGCCAGTCAATGCGTGATAGCCAAGGGCGTGTCATTGAGTATGCACGTATCTCTTTAACGGAAGCGTGCAACTTTTGTTGTGCCTATTGTCGGCATCAGGAGATTACAGAAGCTATGGCGCCTGTGTTGCCTCCAAGCTTTTGGTTACCCCTATTAGAGGCGTTACACTTAGGAGGCGTCAAAGCCTTACGCTTAACCGGAGGAGAACCATTATTGTATCCACATTTATATGACTTGTTAGAGCATATACAGGACCGCCAATGGTTTTCCGATATTTCTATGACTACCAATGGTAGTCTATTAGAAGCACAGGCGGAACGTTTATTTACGGCAGGGGTACAGCGACTCAATATTAGCTTAGACTCTGTAGAAGAAGAAGGATTTGCCAAAGCAGTAGGACGAACAGGGCAATTAGCTGGTGTACTTCGTGGTATAGAGGCTGCAAAGACGGCGGGTTTTCAAAACATAAAGATTAATACCGTGGTGCAAGCGCCATTTTCTGACAAGGAAGTGGAAACCTTGTTGCATTATGGAAAAGAGTGGGATGTAGTATGGCGATTCATTGAATACATGCCATTCCAGGGAAAACAAAACCATGTGCCTACCTTTTCTGAATGGAAAGCTCAGATTGAACGCATTGTGGGTGCGGAGTTAATCCCATTCACAGAAAAGTTGGGATTTGGACCTGCTCAATACTTCCAATTGCCAGATGGCCAACGAATTGGTTTTATTTTCCCTTTGTCCAATCAATATTGCTCTTCTTGCAATCGCATTCGTTTCACCGCAGATGGCTCGCTACGCTTATGTTTATTGCGTGATGAAGATTTAGACTTACGTGGACTGATTCAAAACGGAGGCACACCGCAAACTATATTGCATTGTATTGAAGGGGCATTACAAGGTCGATATGCCAGTCATGATGGAAATTCCATTGAAAAAGTGGAACGCCCTATGTGGCGTATCGGCGGTTAGGAGTTATGATGAAAGTAGAATCTTTTGGACAATTGCAAACAGGACAAGAGGCTCATGTCTATACAATCGAAAATGATGCACTGCAAGTACAAATTACTGATTATGGGGCAACCATTGTAGCTGTCTATGATAAAGTGTTGCAGCGCCATTTAGCATTGGGATATGATTCTGTACAAGACTATGAAACGAAGCATGGGCAACTAGGTGCGACTGTAGGGCGCGTGGCGAATCGTATTGCCAATGCTGCCTATACGTGGAATAGTACAGTCCATCAACTAGAAGCGAATAATAGCCCCAATTTATTACATAGTGGCAAAGGAAATATTGGACATCGTTTATGGGATGTTGTGGAGGAGAATTGTTCTGATACAGTGGTATATCTCTCTCATTCTATTACTTCTGAAGAAGATGGATTCCCAGGTGATTTATATGTAGAAGCGGTGTTTAGATTAGTAGAACAAACGCTAGTAATAACGTATGTGTACACAACCTCAGAAGACTCCTTTGTGAACTTAACGAATCATGTATACTTTAATTTGCATGGAGAGGGTGATTTATCGAACCATGTATTAGAATTAGGATCCCATCTGTATATGCCATTTGGGGATCATCAAATTCCCCAATTAGAACCAGCATCAGTGGAAGGAACTCCCTTTGACTTTAGAAAAGGGATGGATCTACAAAAAGTGTTGGACTATTATGCTGATGAGTTAAGTCAGTATAAAGGATATGACCATGACTTTGTAACGGCTCCGGTAGAGGGACATAGTACAGCAGATTCGGTTGTACCATTTGCAGTGTTACAAGGTAAGGATGTGACGGCGATATTCCATACAGATGCACCACACTTTCAGGTTTATACAGGGAATTGGTTGAACGAGGATGGCCGAGAACGTCATTATGGCAGTCATGCAGGCATTGCTATTGAGCCACAATTTGTGCCGAATGATATCAATATGAATGGTGAAAGCAAGACTAAAGCAGATACAGTCTATGAAAGAACAATTGCCTATTCATTCTATCATCGATAGGCGTATTTAATAATAAGGAGACAAGGACTGAATGAAATCATTTATTTACCATAATCCAACTAAAATAGTGTTTGGCAAAGACTGTGTGAAGGAATCATTAGCTACTGAATTAAGTAACTACGGAACACGAGTGCTACTTACCTATGGGGGAGGTAGTATTAAAAAGAATGGTGTCTATGATGTGGTAAAAGAAGCCCTGCAACAAGCTGGTAAGGAAGTGTTTGAGTTAAGTGGGATTATGTCGAATCCACGGACTACGAAAGTACGTGAAGGTATTGCTTTATGCAAAGAACATAACATTGATTTTATCTTAGCCGTCGGTGGTGGATCTGTTGTTGATTGCACCAAATTCATTGCAGGTGGAGCTACGCTACCAGATACGGTTGACTTTTGGCAAACCTTCTTTTTGGAACATCAACCTGTAACAGCGGCATTGCCCTTTGGTGTTGTCTTAACAATGGCAGCTACTGGTAGTGAAATGAATAGTGGTGGAGTTATCACAGACTGGGAAACACAGAAAAAATTAAGTGGTTATGGACCAGTTTTGTTTCCACAATTTTCTATGTTAGATCCTACGTATACCTATACGTTACCGAGAGAACAAGTTGCCTATGGTATTGTGGATATGTTGTCTCACTTATTGGAACAATATGTTTCTACACCAGATGATGATAATGTGACAGATTCTGCCATTGAGGGAATCTTTAAAAATATCGTGCGCAATGGCCGGAAATCTATGGAACACTTAGAAGATTATGAAGCACGTTCTAATATTATGTGGGGTGCGACCTTAGCTTTGAATCGTTCCTTAGGATTAGGCAAAGACCAAGACTGGATGACACATGCTTTAGAGCATGCTCTATCAGCTTTTTATGATATTCCTCATGGCGCAGGATTGGCGATTATGCATCCGGCCTATTTGCGTTGGATTTTACCCAATGCTACCACACGGTTGATGCGTTTTGCTAAGGAAGTATGGGGCATTGAACAAGGCTCTATGAGTGATGCAGACTATGCATTAGCGGGTATTGAAGCCTTAGAAGCATATTTCAAAGAAATAGGGGCGCCATCTACTTTGGAAGAAGTAGGTATTCCGAAAGAATCGTTACCAGATATTGCGAATAGTTGTGTCCGTTATCCTACAGCATATAGCAATCTTACACATAAGGATGCGTTAGCTATCTATGAAAGTGTTTATAAAAAATAGTATAAACTCCATGTGTGTCGTACAAGTATAGGCTTTCACATTGACATTTATAAAAGAAGTCAGTATAATTATAGCTATTGTTAATAAGAAATTTAAGTAACTTTTTCATAAGGGAGGCAGTGTCAAGTGGCACTGTTTTCTGTATATGAGGAATAGAAATGGAGAGACATACATGGCAGAGGTAAAAGAAACCTTACTTACAGCCGAAGGGTTGAAGAAGCTAGAAGAAGAATTAAATCATTATAAATCGGTACGTCGAATCGAAGTGGCAGAGCGTATTAAAATTGCTATTTCTTATGGAGATATTTCAGAAAACTCTGAATATGATGATGCGAAAAATGAACAAGCTTTCATCGAAGGTCACATTATTGAATTAGAAAATAAAATTAATACGGCTAAAATTATCGATGAAAATGTAAAAGGCGATGTAGTCACAGTCGGTAGCAAAGTGATTCTATTAGATGAAGAGTTTAATGAAGAATTGGAATACACTATTGTAGGTTCTTCTGAAGCAGATCCTTTTAACAATCGTATTTCTAATGAATCCCCTGTAGGCGTGGCGATTTTAGGGAAAGCGAAAGGTGACAAAGTCGAAGTAAACACACCAGATGGTATGGTGAGTTTTACAATATTAAGCATTCAATAAGGGTAAAGAAGTATAAGGAGGCCCCTCATGAGTGAAGAAAAACATGTGCCGGAACAATTGGATTTAAACGATCAAATGCTGGTACGCCGCGAAAAGTTGGCGCAATATGAAGAGGATAATATCTATCCATTTGGACAACGATTTGTTGTTCAACATAAGGCACTCCAAATTAAGGATGAATTCCGTGATTTTGATGGACAACCAGTTGTGATTGCTGGTCGATTGATGACAATTCGTTCTCATGGTAAAACAGCCTTCGCCAATTTGCGCGATTTATCTGGCGATATTCAAGTATACTTCCGTAAAGATGTATTGGGCGAAGATGCTTATAAATACGTAAAAATGCTTGATATCGGTGATATCATCGGTGTAGAAGGTC
>CALGLI010000377.1 GCA_937930265.1 uncultured Veillonella sp.
GCATAGCATCCATTTTAGACAATGCATGATAACGACTAGACCAACGATATTCAAATCCTAAACGGTTTAGAATATCAAAGAATCCTGGATGAGTAATAGGCGGGAAGCTAGTAACAGAAATAACCCGCATATGTTTATCACCAAGTTTAGGTTCAAAACCACCAACTAATGGAGAATCCAACAAATAGGAAGATAAATACATAGTTGGAATATTTTTAATCGGTTGACGATGATCAGATACAGTACTGTGTAAGTACTCTAATGTTTCATCTGGTGTCAACACTTTAACATCAAGGAATATATCATTAAACATATCAAGCATTTTATTGGTTTCTTCAATAAAATCACTTGTAGCTTTAGCAATTTCTTTCCAGTACTGATTATGCTTCTTTGTAGTTTCTTCTTTTGATTCAAAGAAAGATAAGAATTTCTTTGTCATATCAAAATTAGGATGATACAAAATTGTAAAGAAATAATCATTTTCAAACTGTTTGCCACTATTAAAGAATTTTTCACGTTCTGTTTCAATACCTTTTGTTAATGGAGCTTGAAAATCAGCGGTATCATACGCTTCAGATGCATGGCGTTGATTTTCCATGTAGAATACATACCCAGTAGAAGCACCTTTAATAATATTATTAATGGCTGCATGGTATGACTGCAATTCTTCAACAGTAGAGGAATCAAGGTCAGGGCCGCGGAACTTAAATGTTAACTGCATTGAATCATCTTTGTTATATACAATGCCTGATTCATCAATTCGCAACCAAGAGATATATTCGCTTAATTTTGGATCACGTTTCACAAAATTCTTTTTGTGAAAGCGAAAATTAGACATCAATCCCATATAATAAACACCTTTCTATAATAGTCTTATTCGGCCCTATAAAAGTTCTTAGACCGTAAATAATGTGTAAATACATTAAAAAAATCAGCGTCCTGAGACGTAAAGTATCTAAATAAAAAGTGGAGGGCTATACCAACAACACCAATAAACCATGTTCCCAAAATAATAACAGCGAATACGCACGTTAATACATTAATTAGAAACAAATTACGAGGTACACCACCCCAAGTTTGACGAACATATAAAGCCCTAAATAAAGGGGCTTCACCTGTTCTATAATCACGTTCGACCATCCTGCCTCCTTAGGGGATTAAACACCCTGTAATCATTTCAATGGCTTGTGGAGCCGCGATTGCGGTTCCCACGCCAAATATGATTCCAAAAAACCGTCTAGCACCTTCCTGATGATGACAGCCACTTAAAAAGGTAATAGCTGCAACAGCAAGGCCAATCGTACCAAGAGCTAATGGTAATGGGCCTGAAAATTCTAGTGAGAGTGGCAACAATATTAAATCGTATATAGGGAGCGAAGCAGCTCCCCCATTACTCGCAAAGGCCACAAATGGAGAGCAGGAGAGGAATATTGTGCTTAATAGCTTTTTCATTCACTACACCTAACTGCCTTATAGGCTTATATTCACATCATGTTAAGGAATTACGAAACCAGAACCAGTGGCCCCTAAGGAAAGCATATCCATTAAGGAAGGAGCGGCTAACGCAATAGAAATAACGAAAATCAACAAAATAAATTTACGAGTACCATCGCCACCGTTACCAGAAAATAAGGCAATCGCTGCACCAACGATACCCATAATACCCAAAACCATAGGTAATGGGCCTGTAATGTGTTCCATTAATGATTGTAAGAATTTTGTCCAAGGCCAAGCATGACCGCCAAGGCCTGCGGAGCCATCTGTACTATAAGCAAAGGTCTGCATTGAAGCAGCTGCTAGTATCATCTGGGAACCTACCATAGTAGTAACACGTTTAGCTTGTTGTTTTAATTTTGTAGAGTTCATAAAAGAATCCTTTCTTAAATCAGCATTAATCAAATGAAAATGTTGGTAATACATGGGCCCGTTTCTGAAATATTTCCTTAGTGGAATTAGTAGCAGATGAAATAGTCATCATCATAGCATCTACCATAGATTTGTCATATACACCTGCATAAGTAGAGGCCATATCACTTAATCCTGCTAATTCTCTTAGAATTGTATTCACACGCTTTTCCGCATAGTATTTGAATTTTTCTTCTTTTGTCATATCTTTAACAGGTTTATCTATTTTTTCAACATCCATTGTGTCATCCTGTTTAGATTCATCAGAGGTGGGTAGAGTTACGCTTATATCGTCAACATCTGGCTCATAAAGCTCAAACGGATTTTTAATATCTTTATGAGTATACTTGTGACGGCTCATCATGGTTCACTTCCTTCCTTATGGTAAATAATACTTGTGTCATATGATTCTGTATGACGGTTAAACCCCTTCACTTCAATAATGTCACGAATAAAGCGTTTAGAAGGGCCATTAGGAATATCAATACGGCCAATATCAACAATTATATTGACAGCTTGACCTAACAATTGTCTAAAATTGCCTTTAGCCGTTGGATTTTCATAAATTAATGATTCCAAACGATCTAATCCTTCTAAAGCCCCATTTGCATGGGTTGTTCCAAATCCACCTGGATGGCCAGTATTCCATCCTTTTAACAAATCATAAGCAGAACCATCACGAACTTCCCCAACGATAATTCGATTTGGAGAATTACGCATAGATAGCCAAATCAATGTTTGCATCGTTACGCTTTTATTCGGATCAGCATCTACTCTTGTTTGCATTCGTAAACAATCATTAATATTGGATTGTAATTCGCTTAAATCTTCTAAAATAACCGTTCGATCATATGGCGTATATAATTCAACACACTTCAATAATGTGTTAAGAAATGTAGTTTTCCCTGTACCAGTCCCGCCTGTTACTAATATATTTTTATGTTCTTTTACGGCGTTAACTAAATAATCAGCGCCTTCTTTTGTAATAAACCCCTTTTGAATATATTCTTCAAACGAGAATATAGTAGATGCTTTTTTACGAATCATAAATGTTGGATTCCTAACTAGCGGTGGTAACTGTGCTTGAAAACGAGCATTTAACGAATACAATTCACACCCCAAATGTGGACGATCATTATTAATAACTTCATTAACAGCACCTGCCACCGCCTCAATAAGAACTTTAGATTCAGACGGAGATAAGTAAATATCTGTTTTTTGTTTCCCTGTAGTTAAATCATTAACAAATACATAGCCATCTTCATTAACATACACTTCCCCAATTGTATCTTGCTGTAATATAGGCCATAATCGACCGAATGAATATTCAAGCATACTATTAACTTTTTTATTAATAGCTTCTTGTGTGTTTGTTTCAGTCATCTTATTCACCAACTACTGGAGTAATATCATCAGTAGGTTTAGAAGATAGAGATTCTAAATATGCTTTCCCTTTCGTATAGAACTCATCTAAGGCCCTATTTTCGTCCTCAGAGGCCTTTATATACTCATTGGCATATAATAAGGCCCCAAGACGAATTTCAACGCTCTCAAAGCCAAATTCTGAAAACATTTCATTAGCACCTGTAGCTTCAGCTATTAAACTATCTTTTAAGATTAAACTTTTAAGACGTTCAATTTCTTGTTCATGTTTAATAATCGCACTATCATGTTTTTCTAATCGTTTTTTTGCATCAATAGATTTTTTTAACGCTGTAAATAGCGTATTTTTTTTAGCCATATCATCACCTAAATTATTTTTTCAATTACAATATCATCTATCGTATCAATGGAATGTTTAGTTTCTTGTGTTGTTGGTTGTGTTTGTGTGAGAGTTGTAGGTTGTGTGTTAGGAGAGTTTAATTTTGGAATAACATCTGATTTAGCAGGTGCATTCATAACACGAGAACTGAAATACGAATCCATATAATACTTTACTTTTTCAGTCAAAATAGGCTTTTCGCCAGTCATAAAAATTAATTCTTTATCGCCCATCCGTTTTGATTCATCAGCCGTCATTAAACTTTTAGCAATATAGCTATTACTATGGGATTTACCTTGAAAGAATCCAGGTTGTTTAGACCAGGTTTCCACTTCTTCAGTATATTTACCAAGCTGCTTTTCAATTTCATCGGCTGTAACCGTATCATTCGGAGCATAAAAAATCTGAATATGACAGTTAGTTACAATAGAATTTTCTTTTGTGTAAATTTTTTGTAACTGCGGTAAACCTTGACATATCATAAACGCTTTTAATCCATACCCCGCAATGTATGCTAACTGTTCTTCAAAGGTATCCATACGCCCCAGTGCAGGAAATTCGTCTAGTAACAAT
>CALGLI010000378.1 GCA_937930265.1 uncultured Veillonella sp.
TTACGCCCCATATCCAAATAGCCTTCTCCGCGAAGAATATATTTAGAGGAATCTACATGAATTTGCAAGGTCGTTTCTGCCCCTATTTCCAATATCGGAATCATAGCAACACCAAACTGAGTAACTCCACGACTTTTGTTAAGTTCACTTTGTATCTCTTTTTCTATCATCATTTGATGTCGTCTAACAAAGGATACTGGCAGCCCTTCCAATTGACGCAATTTCTTCTCATAATATTGCCGCATAGTATAAAAGAACACACTCGGTAATGTATTGGATTGAATCGTCACCGCTGTCCGTCTTACACTATTTCCATTAGGAACCAAGTATACCGTCACTTTTGTAACATCCCCTCCCACCACATCAATTTGTGGTGTAAATTCAGAAAGGGAACCTTCTAGATCACTACGCACCGTCTTTTGCACTAATGGTGTAATCCAATCTAGTGAATCCAGTGATGCACCTAGGAGCATTTGCTCTAATCGTGGCTTTACATTTCCTAAATCGGCATCTATCAACGATCGCCCATAAGAAGATATGTTGCCATAATTCACCGTCGTTTCTAGCGATTGTACTACCTTTCCATAAGGCTCTAATGTAAGATGAATATTCAAATTTTCACCCACATCCATAGCTATAGCTTTCACCGTATATCCATAGAGGATTCGATCCACCACATCCATAGTTGCTTTTTCATAGGCATGAAGAGACTCCCTAATTTGAAAGTCCTCTTTCCCTTGGTACATATACGTAGCCGCACCTTGAATGCTGGCGACCATACGTGATTCCAAGGCACTTGGAATTGTCCCTGTTGTACTGTGCAGGTCCACATGCACATTCTGAACAGGAGCGCCATAGACAGAGGAAATCCCTAATGCTGCCATTAGAAGAGTCCCGCCTATCCATTTTTGTTTCGTCATGAACTAGAATTGTCCACCAAAGCTGAAGTGGAATTTTTTCTGTTTTTTACTAATACCATAGTCGATACGTACTGGACCAATTGGTGTTGTCACACGCACGCCGGCACCGACGGAGGCATTGAATGTTTTAGAATGAGAGAACCAAGGTACATTTGGTGCATCCCACGCATCCCCTAAATCCGTGAACAAAGCCCCACTTACTTTATTCCAAATTGGGAAACGATATTCCGCTGTAAAGTTATACATTTTCTTACCACGGTATTGATCATCCTCATAAGCACGAAGAGAATCAGAACCACCAATTGTATATAATTGGCTATATGGTAAATCACCAACAGCCCAACCTAAGCGAGCTCGGAATGCCAATACTTGTTTATTACCTACTTTTTTATACGTTCTCGCTTCACCAGTGAATTTGTAGAAGTTAAAGTCACCACCTAAACCATGTCCACCCCATTGTAATGTACTGGACAAGCGTTTACCACGACTTGGTTCGTATACATTATCACGGGAATCGAATACTTTTTGCCAGCTCACGCTATTTGTTGTACCGAAGTTGTGTTTCAAATACCCTGATGATAGGAATGGATATCCCTGGTTATTCCAACGAGGACCTTGAGATTGGTTTGTATCATAACGGAAACCGCTGGAATCTTTAGTATCCCAAATGTACGTGTCTTTACGATGTTCTAATGTAACATAATCACGAGTAAACTCACCTGTTTGACGCCCTAAAGAAATATTAAACCCATTAGATTTCCTGTCATAGGTAGCTACTGATTGTCCTTTTTCGTTGTAATCTGTGTATTCATTTAGTTGGTTATAATATGTT
>CALGLI010000379.1 GCA_937930265.1 uncultured Veillonella sp.
CACAACTAGGGGACCGCAAAGACGTGGTGCCTGAAACATGCCCTACATCACCTAAGTATAAAGGGTAATTAGAGTATAAGCCCCCATGGCATCCTAAAACCTCCACCGCCTTATCGGCTGGCGTAGCCAGCCTGGCAAAGTCGGTTTTAGAACACCATGGGGGCTTTCTCTATGTACGTTTGTATGGAGGTGATGTAGTGGCATTGTTTTTTTACCTATGCAACATAGTTATTTTTAAAAAGCTTATAAATATGATATTGTTATTTTATAATATATAGTATGCTTATATATCATAATTATATATCATAATGATAAGTAAGCGTGTATTGTAAATGTAATAGAAATAATAGAGGTTATACTATTTATAACTTTTTGTTTGTATTGGAAATTGTGAATATGGTTCAATCAATTGAGCGTGGTATCGAGATACTAAATTTATTGAAATCTGGTCCACTTGGGGTAACGGAGTTGGCGAGGGCGACTGCTTTACCTAAGACGACGGTTCATCGATTGTTAAAAACGTTTGAGGCTCATCATTGGGTCGAACTTAATGGTGCGCTAAAGAAATATCAGTTGTCTTGGGGTGTTTTGCCCATGGCAAAGTCTTTCCTTATGTCTTTGGATGTGCGTGCCATTGCGCAGCCGTATATGGTAGCCATTCGTGATCAGTTGCAACAGTCCGTGAATTTGTTTTTGGCGCAGGGTGAATATCGCATCTGTATTGAGCGTGTTGCGGCGGACAAGCCTTTGCGTCATGATATTAAGATCGGTACGGTGTATCCTATTTTTAAAGGGGCAGCAGGCAAGATTTTTGGGGTCTATTTGTCGGACTTCAAGGATACTAATATGAGTGATAGTGAAAGTTCTCAAATTCGTCATGATGGTTATGTAGTTACCCGAGGAAATCGCGTGCCTGATGCGGCATCGATTGCAGTTCCTATCTTCTCTTTTGGCAATAAGCTAGAGGCTGTTATGACTATATCTGGTCCAATAGGGGATTATACAGAAGAGCGTGTTAGTGAGTATTTATCTGTCATGTTGGCATTAGGTCAAACTATTTCTAAACAAATGGGAGCGACCTTATAAATTTATTTTGTCAAATATATGGAATAATATTCCATAATACGGAACAGTTATATGGATTTAAATTTTTATAGTATGTATGTTGGAGGTAGACATGAGTCAACTTTTACAAGAAATTGAAGCATTAAGACAGCCCATGAAGGAGTTGAACGATTTC
Source organism: uncultured Veillonella sp. (assembly GCA_937930265.1). Classification (GTDB taxonomy): domain Bacteria; phylum Bacillota; class Negativicutes; order Veillonellales; family Veillonellaceae; genus F0422. Next base: position 1,241 of record CALGLI010000379.1, read on the forward strand.
ATTTTCGATCATCCTGAGCTCGGGAATGAAGAGTTCAAAGCCCATGAGTTGTTAACAAATTTATTGGAGAAGGAGGGATTTACCGTAGACCGCGAGGTAAGTGGTCTTAAGACTGCATTTAGAGCGGTATACCATGTAAATGGTGGCGGTCCTAAAATCGGTTTACTTTGCGAGTACGATGCCCTTGAAGGCTTGGGCCATGCGTGTGGTCATAATTTGCAAGGTCCATCTATTTGTACGGCGGCAATTGCTTTAAAACGTACGTTGCAAGCACCTTGTACATTAGTTGTATACGGTACACCTGCAGAGGAAACGGCTAGCGGCAAGCTCGTTATGGCACGCGAAGGCGTATTTGATGATTTAGATCTTGCTTTCATGATGCATGGCAGCGATACGACGACGGTAGATGGCAAGTCCTTGGCGTTGAATCTTGTGAATATCAAATTCCACGGCAAGTCTGCCCATGCAGCGATTGCTCCGGAGAAGGGAATCAGCGCGTTAGATGCGGTGTTATTGTTCTTCAACGGTATGGAGTACTTGCGTGAGCACGTACCGACTGAGGTTCGCATGCACGGTATCATCACTGACGGTGGTAAGGCAGCGAACATCGTTCCTGATTATGCGTGTACTCAATGGTATATTCGTTCTTCCAGTCGTATTCGTCTCGATGAGATTGTGGAGCGCGTAAAAAATGTAGCCAGAGGCGCGGCTTTACAGGTTGGTGCCACAATGGAATGGGAAGAGGTTAAGGCGTACGACAACAAGGTCAATGTACAAACCTTGAACGATATACTTTTAAAAAATGCAGAAAAAGTAGGGGCCCCAGAGATATCCGAGCCACGCAAGGTAACGGGATCTACCGATTTCTCTAGCGTTACGTTCCGCGTGCCAGGTGCGTGCTTGCGTGTGAAATTCGTAGGTAAGGGCGTGACTAGTCATTCTCAGGAATGGTTAGATAATGGTAAAAGTCAGCTCGCTGAGGACGCTATTATGTATGGCGCGAAGGGCATTGCTTTATCTGTTGAGGAAATCCTTGAAACCTCAGGCTTGTTAGAAAAAATTAAAGAAGATTTCAAGCACGCAAAGGAAAACTTTTAAGTATTGTGTTGTAAATGGAGGGAACATGTATGAATTTGTTAGTTTGTTTACTAGTTATCGTCATAACGGGGACGTTGGTTATTAAAAAGTTTAAAGCACAAACTGTATTGTTGTTAGGTGGTCTTATCATGATGTTCGCCGCGTACTTGTTAGGTTATACAACATCGTTTGTGGATGCAAAGAAAGCCACAGGGGTTTTATTTTTTGATGCTTTTGAATTTATTAATATTACAACTGCAAAAGATGCAGCAAACCTTGGCCTTATGATTATGACTTGTACGGGTTTTGCGAAGTATATGGACCACATTGGTGCCAGCTCTCGTCTCGTTGTAACGGCTATTAAACCGCTCGGTAAAATGAAATCTGCATACCTAGTAATGGCGCTTACCTTTATCCTTAATATGTTTATGTCTCTAGTCATTCCAAGTGCATCTGGCCTTGCGATGCTCATGATGGTGACCATCTTCCCAATCCTTGTGCGCTTAGGTGTTAGTCCTGTAGGTGCTGCGGCAGCCGTTGCTACAGGTCACTTACTCGATATCGGTCCAGCATCTGCTACTACATTACTCGTATCCAAAACAGTAAATATGCCTGTTCATGAGTATTTTGTAGGCTATCAGTTGAAAGTCTATATTATCTGTGGCTTGATGGCTGCTATTGCCCATTTCGTATGGCAAAAATATTTAGATAAAAAGTCTGGTCATGTTTCTGCTGAATACGTTGAGGCTCATAAATCTGATGAACTTGAAGTAGGTCCATTGCCTTATATCTTCTTGCCATTATTACCATTAATCTTCATCCTTGGCTTTAGTGATTATGGTATTCAAGGTGTTAAGATGAATGTAAACCTTGCGATGTTCCTTAGCTTGTTCATCGCTATGGGCTGTGAACTTATCCGTCATCGCGATTTTCGTAAAATGGCGGCGAGCATCCAAACCTTCTTTAAAGGTATGGGTGACCAATTTGCAAACACTGTAACATTAATTGTTGCTGGTGAAACATTTGCCTTCGGTTTGACTTCTCTAGGCATTGTGAAAGAGTTTGTTGCCGCTATTCAAGGCCTTGCTATTTCTGCTGATGTAGTAGGGGTTATTGTTTCTTCTATTATTACAGGCTTAAGTATTGTAATGGGCTCTGGTGTTGCGTCTATGTTTGCCTTTGCTCCACTAGTTCCTAACTTTGCTGCTGACCTAGGTGGTAATGCTACAACAATTCTTCTTGGCATGCAGAATGCAGCTAGTGTGGGCCGTCTACTCAGTCCAATCAGTGCTGTTATGATTGCCGTAGCTGGTATTGCGAACATCTCTAGCTTTGATCTCGTAAAACGTACTAGTGTACCGGTAATTGTTACTTTCATTACAAGTACAATTGCCATTTTGCTTATTCACTAATTTATATTAAATTACTATAGATGATTTAATATCTAATTGAATTATTTGGGTTTGTAATACTATTGGGGTAGAAGTTAAATTATATTTGTATAATTAAAGATTTTATCGGTTAAGTACTAAAAGGCTTTACCTCCCAATGTGTGAGGTAGAGCCTTTTGGTATGTATAAAAAAATAATAACTATAGATTTAGGATTAAGATATAAGACAATAGCATTGCCTACTAGTGTTAAATTTCACGTACACTATTACCATTTATTATTGGTGCATCTAATGTGACATGGACTTTTTCATCATAATTACTTAATATTAATTCTACAGCTTTTATACCTAATTCGTAGAGTGGAATCGCTGCAGTAGTTAGTTTTGGCATCATGTAACTATTATCTGGTAAGCCACCGATACTGATAAATGATATATCATCTGGTATTTTTAAGCCTAAATCAAGGCAACCATTCATGGCACTAATTGCAATATTATCATTAGCACAACAAATTGCTGTACAATTTCCATCATTTTTTATGGCTTGTTTAGCAAACTCATATCCCTCTTTCCAAAAGTTACTTGCATAGAAAATTTGATTAGAATTTAAAGGAATATTATAGTCGCTTAATGCTTGTAAATAACCTTGGAGACGTTCTTGAGCAGTAAAGATTTCTTCTGGCCCACCAATATAAGCGATATGCTTGTGTCCTTTTTTTATTAGATATTCTGTGTTTTTGTAGCTTGTCTTTATATTATCAATCATGATGGTATGTACTAGCGGATCTATGGTAGGTCCTTGTGGTGCTAGTGCTACAATTTGTCGGTGTGTTTTAGCATAGGTATTGATTTCACTCAATAAAAGTGACTGGTACTCTTCGGTGTCATAGCCACCACCGCTTAAGATTAGCCCTCTGACTTTGTGTTGAGCAAATAAACTGTGATAATTATGTTCGTGACTAAAGTTATGCCCTGTATTACATGCAAATGTGAGAATGTTTTTTTGTAGTGAGGTTTCGGACACACCACGACAAATTTCGCCATAGTATGGATCAGCTAGATTACGGCCTATAAACGCTAGTACATTTGTATAATTTGCTTTGAGATTCTGTGCGGCTGCATCTGGTTGATAATTTAATTTCTTGATAGCTTGTAATACTTTTTTCCTCGTTTTTTCTGATACTCGATGTGGGCTATTATTAATTACTCTTGATACAGTTGTTATAGATACGCCTGCGTGAGCAGCTACATCTTCTATTGAGTTGCGCATAGGACTAGACTCCTTTCATAAGCTTGTGTATTCAGTATATCATGAGATCTATATAGACGTTTAGGACTATTATATTTTAAATTTGTAAAATCATAAAAAAATTCTTGACATATTTTATCACTAGTGATATTCTCTAATCAAGGAAAAGGAAAACGTTTTCCATATATTAAATGAGTATATCAATTTAATAGTGATTGGTATACAACCAATTTTTTTTACAATAAATGGAAAACGTTTTCTATATAGATTAGAATAGATTTAAGGTTTGTTTAGTATAGGAATCTATCAATATCGATCCTTGTGAAAACCGGTTTAATTTGTAATTATGTATAACTAGTAGAAAAGGAAGTGCATTAACATGAGTGAAAAATGGATTGGCTTGAACCCTGCAATTATGGTGCCTTTAAATGACGATTTATCTATTAATGAAAAAGAATTACGTAATTATGTAGAATGGTTGATTTCTTTTAAACATATTACAGGTCTAGTAACTAATGGTCACACTGGTGAGATTACAGGCTTTAATCGTGAAGAACGAAAACGTGTAACAGAAATTGTTGCAGATCAAGCTAAAGGTCGTGTTCGTGTTATCTCTGGTGTAAGCGCTGAAGGTACGTTAGAAGCTATTGAACATGCAAAAGATGCTCAAGAAGCTGGTGCTGATGGTATCTTATTAATGCCTCCACATGTATGGTTGCGTTTCGGTATGAAACAAGCTTCTGCTATTAAATTCGTTAAAGATGTAGCAGATGCAATTGATATTGGTATCGTTATTCACTTATATCCTGCAAATACTAAAGGGTTCTATCCAGTTCAAACCTTGCTTGAAATGTGTAAAATTCCTAATGTTAAAGCTATTAAAATGGGTACTCGTGATGAAGCCCTTTATGAAAGAGATATCTTCATTCTTAAAGAAAAAGCTCCTCATGTAGGTCTTTGGACTTGTCATGATGAATATATCTGTACATCCTTGCTACCAGGTATGGACGGTGCTTTAATTGGTTTCTGTGGTTGTGTACCTGATTTGATTAGCGATATGTACCAAGCTGTTCTAGATGGTGATTTATTTAAAATCCGCAAAGCAAATGAACCTGTACAACGTATGTCTGCTGCAATTTATGGTACAGGCGAACCTACAGGTGAAGCTCATGCTCGTATGAAAGAAGCTTTATATCAACGCAAAGTATTTAGCAATCCTGTTATGCGTCCACCACTCATTGCACTTTCTCAAGAAGAAAAAGATAGTGTAACAGAAGCTATCAAATTAGGTGGTGTAAAACCTGTCAATTTAGTATAAAGAGAAGTTGTATCGATGGACTAGTGACTCATATTGCTATCAATATCGATGTTGAAGAGGGGACTATCCAGTGATAGTTCCCTTTTTGTGTAAATCATCGACCAAAGGAGACCGTTATGGGAAAGGTTGTAATAGATGGAAAAGAAATAAAACGAGTGGGCTTTAAGGAAATTATTCGCCGAGTAGGCCCAGGATTAATTTTAACGGGTGTTGTTATTGGACCTGGTAATATTACCATGTCAGCTATGTTGGGCGCTAATTATGGATATGATATGTTATGGCTATTATTACCAATTATATTCATGGGTGTAACATTTATGTTGGTATCTTATCGCTTAGGTATGTTAAGCGGTATGCCGATTATTCATGCTATACGTCACTATTATGGTAAAAGAGCTGCACAAGTAGTAGGTGCTGCAATGTTTCTATCGTGTTTCTTCTTCACACTAGGTAATATCACAGGTACTGGTGCTGGTATGGAGCTGATTTTCGATATTAACTGGAAAGCTGGCGCACTTATTATGCTTGCTGTACTTGGCTATTGCTACTTTTCAAAAGGTGTATACAATAAGGTAGAAAAAGGAATCTTAATTTGTATTATTGCTATGATTCTAGCCTTCTATGCTACTTTGGGAGCTGTTGGTGGTCCTAATTGGTATGAGATGGGATATGGCTTTACTCATTGGGGGTTTGTAGCAGGTAGTTTAGCAACTGCTATTGGGTATATTAGTACAAATGCAGCAGTTACTGCTGGTGTATATGGTACCTACCTTGGTCTAGAGAAAAAGTGGAAAAAAGAGGATCTTTTCAATGGTATTATGTTTGCAGACTCTTTAGTTCATGTTATTTCTGTTGTATTGATTTCAGGTGCTATTGTTTTAGTAGGCGCTATTGTGTTGCATCCTCAAGGATTAGTCATTAAGCAACCAGCACAGTTAGCTGAGCTTTTATCTCCATTTATGGGGCATTATGCTAAATATGTTATGGGGATTGCTTTGTTAGGCGCCGGCTTCTCATCTCTATTAGGAAATACACAACGTGGCATGGTATTATTTAATGCTGGTTTCAATTTACCGGTAGGACTTGAGTCTAAGGAAATTAAAATTGGCTGTTTGGTTTCTTTAGTATTAGCTACTATCATTTGTTTTGTATATGACGGTTCACCTACACGGTTAATTTATATTGCTAATATTGCGACTGCCATTGCTACGCCAGTAGCAGGGTTCTTTATGACTCGCATGATTTTCCGTTCAGATATAAATGTAGGCTTTGTAAATCCTACATTATTAAAATATTCTATGTTAATTAGCTATTTGTTTGTATTGGTTGTTACTGTATTTGGCTTAGGCAAGTCTGTACCGTTACTTTTAAAAAGTTTTGGTTTTTAATTAATTACTAAATTGTATATATTATTTAGCATAAAGGGGCTGTTATTTACGGTCCCTTTTTTAGTTGTTTTCGAAATATTTTTCTATGTATTTAGTATTTATTGAATGTATGGAGTATGGTATTATCTACTTGCTATATGTGCTGTTGTAGGGGAAAATTATGCGTGAAGAATGTATTGTGAAGAATAATATTTTAATTTTGCTACAAATGAATTGTCGTAGATTGTATTTCTTTGTTGGTGTTTGAATTAATATATCCGTTCGGAGGGTAACTTATATAAACAACAGAAAATAGTATCTTATAATTTAAATTAAGTAAGATATAAACGACTTGGAATTCTGATGATAAACAATTTGGTTTTATATCTTTGATGAAGAAATTAACACAAGTGATGGAATAAGTAGCGTAAGAATATGTACGTAAAGGAGAGCTAAACTAGAGGTAAGATTATGACTGAGGAAGAGTTATATAATCGTTATCATGAAATACAATCGATATATGTAGAGGTTAGATTTGTTGATGGGAAGTCATTAATAGGTAAGTTAGATTCTTTTGTTTCTGGCGTTAATAATGAACCTGATGAAGCATCGATATATGTTGGTAGTTACGAATTGTATGCTAGTGAAATCAGTGAAATAGTAGAGGTTTCATGATGTATTAGTAATAGTATTCAAGGCTTATAATTTTAGGGATAATAATAGCATAGATTATAAAAGACTCGTATCACAGCAAATGATACGAGTCTTTTATGTTTATGTATTTTATTCGTAATAGGAATCAGCTAATTGACCATCTTGGTCTTGGATGATCCAGTTATTGTTGT
>CALGLI010000380.1 GCA_937930265.1 uncultured Veillonella sp.
TCCGCCTCTACTTTTCGTGTCACCATTACTTTATCTACTCGTGTGTTATCCATATCCATAACTTCAAATTGCAATGTCCCGTAGTGACAGCGATTAGTTTCTTTTGGTATGCGACCGATTAAATACGTCACGAATCCCCCTAATGTTTTATACAGATCGTCTTCTTCACCAGGCAATAGTTCATCTACTTCGAAGTATTCTTTCAGCTCTTCAATGCTGATGAGACCATCCACAAGATACGTACCGTCCTCTCGTTGAACAATCCGATTTTCTTCTTCTTTCTTTTCCTCTTCCCCAGATGGCATCAATCCTACGATTTCCTCCATAATATCGTGGAACGTAATCATCCCGCTCATGCCACCGTATTCGTCTAGGACAATGGCTTCGTGGGTACCTTCTTCTCTAAAAGTAGATAATACTTTCATCAAAGACAAAGATTCTGGTACGAGCACTGGTTTGCGCATACAATAGGCCAGAATATCTTTCATAGGACGATGGCTTTCTTTCATTTGTTGTGCCAACACATCCACAGAAGAGACTAATCCTTTCAACTCATCTAAGGAATCGTTACCTACAGGAATGCGATGATCGCTACTTTCCATAATGATTTCTAGTATTTCCTCATCACTAGCGTTGATATCGATCCACGTCAACTGTGTACGAGGTGTCATAATATCGCTAGCATCGAGATCAGCTAAACGGAAAATATTTTCTACCAGCACTGGCTCTTCTTCTTCATAAGCTCCCAGTTCCACACCTTGTACGAGCATTTTATTAATTTCCGATTCCGTCACCGGTGCTTCTTCCTTGTGTTTGACACCTAATACTTTCAGTAGCATCGTCGTAGACACACTGAGGAGTGCCACCAATGGTTTTGTCACAGTGGCGAAGTATTTCATAGGGATGGCCATCATGATAGCGATGGATTCTGGCGAATTATAGGCCAAGCGTTTCGGCACCAATTCCCCTATAACTAAGGATAAATAGGTCGTTAAGGATACGATAAAAATAGGGCTTACCGTATCCGCATAATCAGCTAGCCACAGAATATGTTCTTTGATATATGTCACCATAGGATCAGAAAAGGTAGCTCCCGAATACAAACCAGTGACGATACTAATTAAAGTAATCCCAATTTGTATAGTGGAAAACATTTCATTTGGATCCTCTGCCAGCTTAATAGCCATGCGGGCTCCACGATTACCTGCTTCCGCCTTTTCTTCTAATAACCCTTTACGAGCATTGATAATGGCTAATTCCGTCATAGAAAATAGACCATTTAAAATGATGAGTATGACTACAATTACAATTTCTATGCCTATGTCAGTGCCCACTGATTCTATCTCTCCTTATCGATTCCTATCTATAAAACTATACTACATGTATCTAACTAATCATCTATTAACTTTGAATAGTTATGTATTCTAGTACAATACTTACTGTCTATTTTTACTAAATTATATTTCAATACTTAAAAAATATATTGAAATACTTCTGCATTCTTATATAATACTTGTTTGTTATTTGTAAAAGTAACTCTAATACATACTAAATAACAACCGCTGTTCCTGTGCATGTTACCATGAGCATACCATTCGTTTCGCCCAATGTTTCATAACTCACAGATACACCTACGATCGCATTGGCTCCCATGGCTTTTGCTCGTTTCTCCATTTCTTTCAAGGATGCTTCACGAGCGCTAGCCAAAGATGATTCATAACTATTGCTACGACCACCAACAATATCACGAATGGAGGAGAAAAAGTCTTTCACAAAGTTACGACCTTCCACAACTTCTCCAAACACAATTCCTTTATATTCTTTAATTGGATGACCTTCAATTTGCATCGTTGTTGTAATAATCATAGGTATCTCCTTCCTTCTCACACTGAATTTAGTTCAAATCTCATTACTCGTATTATATCATATTTAGAATAGTTCCTTCTATGAAAGTAGAACAACACAAAATAACTATACCAAAAAAGGGCCTCGCAGACCCTTTTTATTTGTTTACTATATTAATGATACCCTACTCATATACTAATACTGCCAAAATAGTATAACCATTCTAATTAATGGTATCACTGATTAGTCTATATACTATTATATAAACACTTGTTGCACCAGCACCATATATAGAATCGTTCCGCCCCCAATGGATAAGAACATATTTCCTTTCCATAGGTGCAATAGTACCGTCACAGCTACAGCGATCATGTCCGGTATACTGTGATACACACCAGATACATCCACATAGCGCAAGGAAAATACGACGAGCAAACTCATCGTAGCAGATGGCAATACTTTACCTAAATACTGCACATAAGCAGGCGTTTTCGTTTTCGAATTAAATATGACAAATGGTAAAAACCGTGTTGCCATGGTTCCTAGTACAACAATGGCAATGGTTATAATTTGTTCTGTGAAAGTCATTGTTGCCCCTCCATTGTTTTGCGTAACAAACTTAACATTACCACGATACCAATCATAGCTGGAATCATAAAGTGCTCACTGCCAAATATAAACAAAGCAATACTAGGAATCACTAATCCTATACCAGAACTGATTAAATTTCGTTGCATTTTATATTGTTCCAAAGCCAACACAATAAAGAGTGCAGTCAGTACAAATTCCAATCCTTTCGCATTAAAAGATAATACAGATGCAAAAAGATTGCCTATGACAGATCCTACTACCCAATAGATTTGATTTAATAAAGTTACAAAAAAATAACACCATTTCTTGGAAATTTCAGCAGGAATTTGTGATGTATAGTTGATGGAAAAACTTTCATCCGTCATTCCAAATATGAGATACGGTGTTAGCCATCCCATATGTCTATATATAGTTAACATAGAAATTCCATAAAATATATGACGCCCATTGACCATGAGTGTAATCAAGAAAGCACTTACTGGATCAAAGGGAGATAATAACATAGCTACTGTTACAAATTCCATAGACCCTGCATAAATGAGAGCACTCAATGCCAATGTATAGCCCCAGGAAAAACCCATGGAGTACATATAGATACCATAGGATACACCTAAAAATAAAAAGCCAAATAATATCGGTGTTGTTTTAAGAAAACCATATCGAAAGGCAGGTCCTATACTATGTTTTGTTGATTCATGTTCCATGTACACCATCCTTTCTTAAAAACAGCCTACAGGAATCTCTTCCCATAGGCTGTTTCTATTAGTCCTCAAAATCACGAGATAAATCGACTTCTTTTAAAGGAACTACTTTTGTTTTGTGTTTTGCTTTATACCATAAGTATACGGCGAAGAATACTGGAAGACCAATATAAGCAACGGATACGCCATACCAGTCGATACTTTCACCCATGAAGGCTGTATAGTTTTGACCAGCAATGATGATCAAGCACAATGCCAAGGCAAACAATGGACCAAATGGGAACAAGGATGCTTTGTAAGGCAATTTGGACACATCATGACCTTGTGCCACGTAAGCACGACGGAAACGATAATGTGCAATCGCAATACCCACCCATGTGATGAATCCACTCATACCGCTGATATTAATCAACCAAGTGTAGGCTTGACCTTCCCCAATTAAGGATGTTAAGAAAGCAAATAGACCAAAGGCTGCTGTTGCCAACAACGCTGGAATTGGCACACCACGTTGGTTAATAGAGCTAAATAATTTTGGTGCATCTCCTGATTTAGATAATGCGTACAGCATACGTGTGGAGGAGAATAAACCAGAGTTACCAGCCGATAATACAGCAATCAACAAGATTGCATTGATAAAATGAGCCGCCCAGTCAAATCCAAAACGGTCAAACACCAATGTAAATGGACTGATGGACACATTTTCTACAGAACTGTTCAATAAGTTTGGATCATTGTAAGGGATTAAGAAACCAATCACTATGAAAGAACCAATATAGAACAGTAAAATACGCCAGAAAATAGAGTTGATCGCTTTTGGAATATTTTTCTCTGGGTCCTCAGACTCACCAGCGGCAGTACCAATTAATTCTACCCCTTGGAAAGAGAAACCAGCAATCATAAAGATGGCCAAGATAGAGGAGAATCCCCCTACAAATGGTGCCTCTCCTAATGTCCAGTTATGGAATCCTGGAGATGGATTGCCTACGCCAAGGATCAACAATGTACCTAATAACAAGAATACAATAACCGTGATAACCTTGATGCTAGAGAATACATATTCACTTTCACCGAAGGAACGAGCTGAAAAATAGTTCAATACGAACAGAATCAGCAAGAACAAAGCAGACCAAATGATGGCAGGTACATCAGGGAACCAGTATTTCATAATGAACGCACTGGCTACGAGTTCCGCTGCTAATGTGATGGCCCAGTTGAACCAAAAATTCCAACCCAACGCAAAGCCCAAGGCTTTATCTACATACCGAGAGGCATGAGTACCAAAGGAACCAGATACAGGTAAGTACGTGGTCATTTCCCCTAAGCTAGTCATCAAGAAATACACCATGATACCAATAAAACTATAGGCTACTAAGGCACCACCAGGACCGGCTGTGCTCACTACTTCGCCACCAGCTACGAATAAACCTGTACCGATGGCACCGCCCAAAGCAATCATATTCATGTGGCGGGATTTTAAACTTCTTTTTAATTTATTATTTTCCATGGGTCTTCTCCTTATAAGTCAAGATTTCGTACGTATTCAGCATTATCTTCGATAAACTTTCGACGAGGTTCCACCTTATCCCCCATCAAAACGCTAAATATCTTATCTGCTGCAATACTATCTTCCATGCTGACTTGTAGGATTGTACGATGTTCAGGGTTCATCGTCGTATCCCATAATTGTTCTGCATTCATTTCCCCAAGACCTTTGTAACGTTGGATCGTAATATTTTCACGTCCAATTTCGTCCAATCTATCTGAAAGTTCTTGGTCACTGTAGGCATACCACTGTTTTTGACCTTTTTTGATTTGATACAACGGTGGTTGTGCAATGAATACATGACCTTCTTCAATGAGTGGTCTCATATATCGATAGAAGAATGTCAATAATAAAGTACGAATATGTGCACCGTCTACATCAGCATCTGTCATGATAATGATTTTATTGTAACGACTCTTCGTAATATCAAAGTCTTGTCCGATACCTGTACCAAAGGCAGTAATCATAGATCGAATTTCTGCATTGGCCAGGATTTTATCAAGACGAGCTTTTTCTACATTTAAAATTTTACCGCGCAATGGCAAAATCGCCTGGTAACGGCGATCACGTCCTTGTTTTGCCGTACCACCCGCAGAATCACCTTCGACAAGGTAAATTTCTGTCATAGTTGTATCTTTTTCAGAACAATCTGCTAATTTACCAGGTAAGGAGCTCACTTCCAAAGCATTTTTACGGCGTGTCAATTCACGAGCTTTGCGGGCTGCTTCACGAGCACGACTGGCATTGGTTGCTTTTTCAATGATTTTCTTTGCTTCTGATGGATGTTCTTCTAAGAAGACACGCAATCCATCAGACACGATGGTATCTGTAATCCCTTTTACTTCGCTATTGCCTAATTTGCCTTTTGTTTGGCCTTCAAATTGTGGTTCCAATACTTTTACGCTCACCACAGCTGTTAAGCCTTCGCGCACGTCTTCCCCAGTCAAGTTGCTTTCATTTTCTTTCAAAATGCCAGCCTTACGACCATAGTCATTTAACGTACGTGTCAAAGCTGTACGGAAACCGCTCAAATGCGTACCACCATCGATGGTGTTAATATTGTTAACAAAGGACAAAATCGTTTCGCTATAACTATCGTTATATTGTAATGCCACATCTACCACTACATCGTCACGAGTATTATCGATGGAGATAACACTTGGTGTGATAGCTTCTTTTGCTTCATTTAAATATTCAATGAATTGTACTAAGCCACCTTCGTAATGGAAGCTTTCGCTGCGACCTTCCCCACGTTTGTCGGATAAAGTAATACGCAATCCTTTATTCAAGAAGGCCAACTCTTGTAAGCGAGTTTTTAATACATCAAACTCGAAAATAGTGGTTTCAAAAATTTGTGCATCTGGTTTGAATCGTACTGTCGTACCTGTGCGATCCGTCGTACCAATTTCTTTCAAATTAGACGTTTTATTACCACGTTCAAAGGAAATTTCTTGAATTTTTCCATGTTGGTATACATCGACGATAGTCCACTCACTCAAGGCATTCACTACGGAAATACCTACACCATGAAGACCACCGGATACTTTGTATCCACCACCGCCAAATTTACCACCTGCGTGAAGTTTGGATAATACTAGTTCTACCGCAGGCATACCTGTTTCATGCATCCCCGTCGGAATGCCACGACCATCGTCGATAACTTCAATACTATTATCTTCACAAATGGTCACTTCAATATGCGTCGCATACCCCGCTAGGGCCTCATCCACACTATTATCTACAACTTCATACACCAAGTGATGTAATCCACGGGCAGATGTGCTACCAATATACATGCCAGGTCGCATACGAACGGCTTCTAAGCCTTCGAGGACCTGTATATTACCGGCATCATAATTTGTTTGTTCTGCCATCTGACATCCTCCTACTATTTATATAATGACATCCCATAGTCATCACCATATTCTATATAATACATTTCATTATACAATACTTTCCTATCTCTGTGAAAGTATCTCCCTTATTTCACTTGCATTTTATCTGTTTCATTCCAACGATATTTATTCGTAATATTCACCACTTGATCTAAGGTTAACTCCTCTTGCGACTTCGAAGTGATTAACATCGTCGCCCAATACATATCGTTGGCATCCGTAGAGCCTTGGAACAAACGAGTTAAATAATAATAAATACTTTCTTCTTTTGCCACTTCATACCATTCATAGGTGCACCAAGGAGCAATTGCTTTCATTTGGTCATATTTATAATGTGGATAATCCTTCAATATGCCTTTCACTGTACGAATGATATGTCGATACTTTTTATATTCACACTGAGGACATACCTTTGCAGAGCCTGAAGATTGCCAACGACCACATGTAGGACATTGATGAAAATGCTCTTGCTGTAGTACCAATTCTTTCTTCGCTTGCTCCATACGTGTTTGTAATATCTTTTGTCGAAGTCCCTCATGGCGGATGACATGAACAGAATCTTCTATACTTTGTACAATTTCAGAAGGCAACACAATTTGATGAAAGTCTATACTTTCCTCATAGATAGGTGTCATATCTAAGGCATCCCCTGATACAAGTTGTTCTTGTAAAGCACGTCGTGGGAGTTGTACTTTGATATCTGTAATAATAGATTCTCCATAATACTCACGCAATGCTTCCAATAATTGTGGTTTGCGCATAGTCATCTCTTGCATCCATACAGTATGACCAATTTCAACTACGATAAGAGGTGGTTTAATCTGCACTAATTTTGTTTGTCCACTTACCATAGGTCCTACCACAGATTCCCAATCATGATAGAGTTTCATAAGTCGGTACATTTCAAAAATGCCTAATTCTTGTAACATGGCATCACGAAGATGTATCACTCCTGTAAGAGATTCTAACTTACTCTCCATGTGGTATTTCCTCCATTAAGTCTATATACTGCACCTTGTCTAAGTCCAATGTATCTGTTGTATCCGTAGTCGTAATGATTGTCTGTACACGTTTATGAATGAATTTGATTAAATTAGAACGACGTTCCTGATCCAACTCACTGAGTACATCGTCTAATAGTAAAATTGGATATTCTCCTACTTCCGATTTTATATACTCTAATTCACTTAGTTTAACTGATAGAATAGCTGTTCTTTGTTGACCTTGTGATCCAAACCGTCTCAAATCCATAGGACCAGAATAAAAGATAATATCATCACGATGAGGTCCTACCGATGTTTGTAATCGTCGCCGATCATCAACTAAATTATCTTGCAAGGCCTGCAATAATGATTCCTTAGTAACTAATAATTGTTTCTCACTGTAAGGCTGAGTATATTGCAATCGTAAATCTTCTTTGCCATTGGTTAGTTTCCGATTCATTAAATCCATTAATTGGTTTAATTTTTTTAAACTTTCCAATCTTTTTTGAATAATTTGTGAGCCTAACGTAGCAATCTGTTCATCCCAATCTTGAACAGGAACTTTACTGGTATGACTATATTCTTTAAGTATACGATTTCTCTGTTGTACGGCCCGTTGATACATTGTAAGCTGATGATAATATTGAGGACTAGTCTGGCTAATTTCCATGTTCAAAAAACGACGGCGTAAGGAAGGCGTCCCTTTAATTAAATCTAAATCTTCTGGAGAAAAAATGACTGTATTCAAAGTGCCTACTAATTCTTTTTGGGATAAAGGATTGTCGTGTAAACGAATGATTTTTTTTCCTTGTCGTCCCCATTTAATCTGCAATGTATGAGGCGTATCAGCTTTCATAAACTGAACGATAATACTAGCCTCCTCTTCATTCCAAGAAATAACATCTTTCATATCCGATGTACGATGACTATGCCCCATCGTGGCAATATAAGCAGACTCTAAGATATTGGTTTTTCCTTTTCCATTAGGACCATGGATAACAATAATTTCTGGTGTGAAAGTAATAGTTCTATGACGATGATTGCGAACATGTATTAGTTCCAATTCAGTCACATACACAATTAAGCCTCCTTCACCACAGTGATGGTTACTTCATTAGCAATAGTCACCACATCATTAGGATAGATTTTTTTACGTTTTTCTGTAACTAATGCTCCATTTAAAGTAATTTTTTCTTCTTCCAGTAATACTTTAACTTGACCACCTGTAGCTAAAACATTAGCGTATTTCAACAATTGATCTAATTGAATATACTCTGTATGAATGGATACAGTTTCTTGCTTCATAATTTCCTCTTTTCTCTTAATTATGTGTATGAACTGGTGTTACCACATATGTATAATGGTCATTATTATCTTGACGAATCACCATGGCTCCCTTTTCTTGTAAATACATATGAATTCTTTCACCTGTACTATGTTTCAATAATTCGTCAATATATTTACCATTGAAATTGATGGTGAAAGGATCACCTTCAAAGGTGCATAATACAATATCTTTTACCATACCAATATCGGCACTTTGAGAACTCAATGTAACTTGATTTTCTTCCCAATCGTAACGAATGGCAGAATAACTCATATCTTTCGCCATAAAATAAACACGATCTAATGAACTAGCAAATTCACGACGATTTAAAATAGCACTAGCATCAAATTTAGCGGGAATAACACGTTTATAATCAGGGTATGTACCTTCAATTAATCTTGAAATAATGTATACAGTATCAAATACAATAGCTATTTGATTTCTATTCCAAATTAATTTAACCATAACAGGTTGATCAGACGGTAAGACTCTGGATACTTCTTCTACTGTACGTTTTGGAATGACAATACGCATTGGATTTTCAAGAGCTGTATCTAAAGTAACTTTTTTTACAGCCATACGGTGTGTATCAGTTCCTACCATAGTAAGTTCATTGCCTTCAATTTCCACTAACGTACCACAGAAAATAGGACGATCTGTATCTGTAGAAGTAGCATATACAGTTAAGTCGATTAATTGTTTTAGCTGTTCTCCATCAATCATAATACTAGTATCATCTTGAATCTGTTCCACTAATGAAAAATCTTCTACTTGCATAGTTACTAATTTAAATTCAGAATTATCTGATTTAATTTGTAATTGATTAGAATTGTCTGGCTTATATAATTCTACTTGCTCTCCTGGTAATTTTTTTAAGATTTCTTGAAAGTATTTAGAACCTACTACAATAGTACCTGGTTCAAGAATCGTAGCATCTACTTGGGATCGCATGCCGATTTCAAAATCATTGGCTTGTAATTCTACATATGTATCTTTTGTAGAAATATAAATAGATCCTGGTAAGTTAGAACTTGTTTTATTACTTGCTACACGTTGGAATAGTGACATAGCTTTCACTAATTCAGTTTTGTTAAATTGAAGTTTCATCATTAACTCCTTGTGACTAATATAACTATGTTAGAGTGTTTGTATTTAAAGTAGTAGCCGTAGTAGTAGGGTGCGTGTACAAGTGGATAGGTGTATAAAATCCTTATATTTCAATGTTTTTCACATGTTTACAACATTGAGAGTAAAAAAATACATCTATCCACATAGCAACAGTGGTGAAATAGCTTTGTGTGTAACTTATTTTTTGTTAACAGTATAGACACAAAGTGTACACAGCTTACGCACATACTTATCCACAAAATGGGGATTACTTAGCTTCTTCTAATTCGTGTCTAATCCGTTCAATGGTTAAGCGCAAATCTGGATCTTTTTCTATTTCTCTAGAAATTTTTTCATACGCATGGAGTGCTGTTGTATGATCTTTCTTTCCAAAAGCATAGGAAATTTGTGGGTAGCTTTCATTAATAATTTCACGGGCTAAGTACATGGCAATTTGACGAGGATGAGCATATTGTTTATTTCGCTTTTGGCTCACTAAATGTTCTAATTTGATTTTAAAGTAATCCGCAATAAACTCTTGAATATACTTAATCGATAAGACGATTTTTTCTGTATGAATGATAAAATCCTTAATCGCTTTATTAGTAAACTCCACATCGATGGATTCTAATCGACTACTAATGGCTGCCTGTGTAATTAATGTTTCAAAAGCTCCTTTTAATTCACGAATATTTCGATTATTAAAATATTGAGCAAATAAATGAACTACTTCTTTTGGTACATATAGAGTTGGATATTCACTACGACGATGGTGAATTTCCTCGTGAATGATGGCCTCAATCATTTCAGGATTTGGAGCCTCAATTTCTACGGTAAGACCACTGTTGAATCGTGTGATTAAGCGTTCTTCCATTTCCTTATAATCTTTTGGTGGTTTATCACTGGACAGGATGACCGCTTTATTGTGACTGAGTAAATGATTGAAAGTATTAAAAAACTCTTCTTGCGTAGTTTTCTTATTTTTTTCCTCTAAAAATTGAACATCGTCAATGATGAGTACATCGATATCTCGGAAGTTACGGCGGAATTGATCCGGCGTTTTTGTCCGTAAAGATTCAATGAAACTATTCATAAAATCTTCACTGGTAATGGACATAATTTTAGCGGCTGGGTTTTTAGCTAAAATTTCATTGCCAATGGCATGCATTAAATGAGTTTTACCAAGACCAGATTGACCGTGAATGTAGAGTGGATTGTAGCGAAAACCTGGATTATCTGCCACTGCTTTCGCTGCGGTAAAGGCAACCCGGTTAGAATTAGATTCAATGTAGTTATCAAAGGTGAAAGCGCGATTTAAATGAGATTTTGAAGAACTGCTCATATTTCGTTGTACAGACGGTGCTGGTGGTGCAGGAGTAGCAGTCTTAGTAGCAAATAAATCGGTAGGTACAGGTTTTTGTACACCTTGCGTAGTCGATGAACTTCTTTGAATGATGACAGGAGAATCATAGCTAGGACGACTGATTCCATCTGGCAATACTTCATCGTAGTTCTCTGCATCCCAAGGTGGAGGAATTATAGAAGGAGATGGACTGTCTATAGTCGTGTCATCAAAGGATAGCATATCGATAGGTGGCATAGGAGAAATCTCTGTAGGAGATGTGCTCATCTGTTCGTCTGATGTTGCAGTATCTGTTAAATAGTCGATGGTTTGCAAGGTAGGAAGTAAACTTTTTGCAGCCTCTAAGATTTGGTTATGCACTAAAGGCGTTTGAATATATTTGAGCTTACTAGGATCCATAACGAATAAGGTTAGGATAGTCGATGTCATAGAATAAGGCATTAATGAATTTACGACCAAGGAGTCCCACATTTGCTGTGGCATTTTTGTTTTTGTTTTTTGCATCACTTGGTCCCATAAGGAGTAGAGATCTAAGTCACTCATAAGAAACCTTCCTGTTTGTGTATAAGAATAATTTGTCCACACTACAATTGGTGTGGATAACTAAAAATTAGACAAAGAAAAAGAGCTCATAAACAAGATAGTACTCTGTATTGTAAATATCCACAACACTGTGAATAAGTCAGTGGATAAGGTCTAAAAAATGTGGAAAACTTGTTTATAACCCTTTGTTGGTGTATATGTTTATTATAGCAAAAACTTTTTTTCTTTACTATGACAATATTACAAATCGTTTATATATATGCTACTAAAAACAAGGTTTATATTGACAGAATTAGGGTTTATACATATAATTACTATGTTATGGTATACGAAAAAATAAACCTATCATGAGGAGGTGTTGTTGTAATGAAACGTACTTACCAACCAAATACTCTTTGGAGAAAACGTACCCATGGTTT
>CALGLI010000381.1 GCA_937930265.1 uncultured Veillonella sp.
GACCCTTTTCATTAGTATAATACAATTATGAAAATCACAAATATAAATTCATGTCATTATACCAAATTGGAGAGACCTCGCCAACTAGTTTTACCATTGGATTATAGCATTTTAATCGAAAAAACCTCACCTGTTTTCCTATACCCCTACATCAAACCACTATACCTATGTAATAACAAAAAATATTGGAACTACTCTTATGAGAGTAGCCCCAACATTTATTTTAGAACCTATAAAATTATCTTAGTTCACTTTCACCAAAGCCCGATGAATCAATCCAATGACGAACCCAACGCCGCCGAATACAATCCAATCCATTCCGATACCGTGCATTGGCACTTGTGTAGCAAAGAATTGTCCAATGCTACCAAGATCTACTTTCGCTGTTTCTAAGCCAGATACAAGGGCTGTGATGAATGTTGCCCCTACTGTCCAAGCATAGACGCATTGACGACCGTTGAACAACGGATGTGCGAATGCCAACAAAATCAATGCGATGGATAATGGATAGAGGAACATTAACACAGGAATGGCTGCAGTAATGATGGTTTTCAATCCAAACATGCCTACGCCGAAAGAAATCAACACGAATAGCACTGCATAGGCTTTGTAGGATATGCCACCAAATTGTGTGCTAAAGTACTGTGCACAAGAGGTAACAAGTCCAATGCTCGTAGTCAAGCACGCCAACAATACGATGACTGCTAAGATCATGGCCCCTAAATCGCCGAATAACAAACGAGCAGATTCTGCTAATACTGGTGCGCCTGTTTCCAAAATGCCTAGCTGTTCTACGCTGGTAGCGCCTAGACTAGCAATGAAGATGTACACCACACCTAAACAACCTACGGCGATTAGGCCAGCTTTCATCGTAGCTCGTGTAATCTCATCCCGTGTTTGTGCCCCTGAAAGGGTCACAAATTCGATAACCAAAATACCGAATACGAAGGATGCCAAGGCATCTAATGTGTTATATCCATCTAGGAATCCTTGTAGAAAGGCTGTTCCGCTTGTAGCATACATCTCAGTTGGAGTGCCATAGCTACCTAATGGAGTAATTAAAGATTTAATAATTAACACCACAATGGTCAATAGCAAAGCTGGTGTCAAAATTTTACCGATGCGATTTACTAATTTTTGGGGATTAATGGAAAGCCACAATGTGACTACGAAGAACGCCACAAGGAATAAGGATAGTGATGTATCTGAGGCAGCACCACCCAGGAATGGTTTTACGGCAATTTCATAGGATACTGTGCCCGTACGAGGAATCGCAAAGGCAGGACCAATGGATATGTATAATGCCAATGTAAATAAGACCCCAAACACTGGATGCACACGGCTTGCCAAGCTTTGCACATTGCGGCAACCAGAGTATCCCATAGCCATAACCCCTAATAATGGTAAGCCTACACCTGTGACGATAAACCCTAAAATAGCCCACCACACATTGGTGCCTGCATGTTGACCTAAGGTAGCAGGGAAAATTAAGTTACCTGCCCCAAAGAATAAAGCGAAGAGCATAAGCCCAATAGCGATATAGGCTCTGCCCGTTAATTGTGTACGATCTGACATACTATCTCCTTTCAAATACATCCCATAATAACAAATATACACTGTATACAAACAATTTTTATGCTTATTTTGTTATTATAACTAATTATAGATAAAATAAAAAGCCATTTTCTTTGTAGAAAATGACTTTTTCTATGCCAATTATGCATATACACCCGAACTATAATTGAAAGGGCAACTGCATCTATTAACTATAACCAAGTATTACTTTTTCTTAGTCGCACGATTCTACATCTACTTTCACATCATAAAAGGTGCTCCCCCAACCATAATCGGTGGGTCGTGAGGCAGTCAATACATTCATCGTATGCTCTGAATCATGGGACTGCGATTGCCACCATACACCACTACTCACAATGGTCCCCTTTGGTACCGTATCGTCAATGACTAAGGCAATCCGCAAGGAGCCTCGCTCATTGAACAAGCGTACAAATTCACTATGTAACACCCCTTTGCGCGCAGCATCGTCTGGATGCATACGAGCGACCATCTTTGGTGTATCTTCTTGTATCTCACAGAAAGATGAGTCTAGTATGCGTGGATCCGCACCATTGATAAGGAAGAACTCCGCTGTATCCCCATGGGCATCACCATACACAGGATAGGGCTCACGCTCTAAGGGGTTATATAACTCAATTTTACCTGATGGCGTACCGTACTCTAGCTTATACGTGTCGGATAGATCCATTTCCACCAATTCCCCTGATAAGATTCTATCTTGTACTTCTGTAGGAATCGATGCATGTCGCACAATATCTTCAATCATCTCTAATTCTGACATAGTAAACACTGGATCGTCGATACCCATCGCTTTGGCAATGCTACAAATGGTATTCCAATTAGATCGGCTTTCACCTACAGGGGGTATAGCTTGATAGCCACAACCGATGGTGTAATGCCCATAGGAATTATAAATATCATTGTGCTCGACGGATGTCGTTGCAGGTAACACAATATCTGCGTATTTCGCTGTGTCCGTCATAAACCGTTCGTGAACAACGGTAAACAAGTCTTCTCGAGCTAATCCTTTGCGTACTACAGTTTGGTCTGGTGACGTCACTGCTGGATTACTGGAATATACATAGAGGGCTTTAATCGGTGGATTATCCGCTGTTGTTAGCATGGGTCCCAAATGAATCATTGGGTTTAATCGTGTGTCTTTTCTTTGAAAGCGCTCCCAGCTGACACGTTGCCCTCCTACAAATGTACTGCCTGAGGCACTGGACAAGAGTCCTCCACCTTTGTGTAGGTATGCCCCCACCAAGGCAGGTAATGCCACTACGCATCGCACTGTATTCGCTCCATTCCCATACCGTGAAAGCCCGCTTCCTAAGCGAATAAATGGTGCTACTGCCTGTCCATAGGCACGAGCGACCTGGATAATTCGTTCTTCTGGTACGCCTGTGATTTGGGCTACTTTCGATGGGGGATACTGTGATACTACAGTATCATGAAAGCCCTCATAGCCTTGTACATACTGATGGATAAATTCTGTATTCACTAAACCTTCTTCTGCTAATACATAGGCTACACCCAACGCAAAGGCTCCGTCTGTACCGGGTCTTACAATAATCACTTCATCTGCTAACTTAGCCGTCTCCGTATAATGCGTATCTATCACCCACAGCTTGGCACCTCGTTGGCGAGCTATGGTCACATCGTGGAGCACATGTACATCCGTAGCCACTGCATTGAGGCTCCACAGTACCACGCAATCACTGTGTTGTATATCTTGTGGACGATTCCCCAAGGTATTCCCCATAAGGCTGACCCACCCATAGCGTTTGGCAGGAGAACAAATCCCCTTATCTTGGCGTGTAGCACCTAATATGGCAAAGAGTGGATCTCCTGCGCTCTTTTGCAAAATCCCCATCGTTCCTGCATAGGAATAGGGCATAATACTTTCAGAACCGTACGTATCAATACAGTGTTGAAATTTCTTAGCAATTTCTTGTAGTGCCTCATCCCAGGAAATAGGCTCAAACTGACCACTCCCCTTATGTCCAATACGGCGCAAAGGGGTTGTCAGCCGTCCACTGTGGTGGACAGTTCGTTCATAATGTTGCATTTTCTGGCACAGTGTTCCTCTCGTAAAACTGTGTGTTTTCATGCCTCGCACCTGTTGCAATCGGTCTCCCTCAACGGTTAAAGTTAATCCACAGGCATCTGGGCAATCATAGGGACATACTGATGTCCTTGTATATATGGGCTTTTTCATCATTCATTCCTTAGTCATCATCAAAATCATCAAACAAGTCAAAGTCAACGTCAAAGTCAAAACTGTCTCCAGAATCGTAATCATAAGAACTATCAGCCTCTTGCTGGTCATATTCTAACTCATCTTCCATAATATCATTGTAGTTATTATGGAAAAATCGATCCTGTTCTGTTTCGCTTGCACTAGAAATATCATAACCTTCATGAGAGTCCTCTGGCAATACATCCAATTGGCTATAATCACGAATCGTCATTGCTTCATAAGGATCCAAAGGTATACGATTTTCTTCTGCCTCTTCAATTTCCACCATATCCATAGCTCTGTTCAAATCCTTTGACGTTCCCTCTTGTTGCACCATGTCCAAGAACTCGTCCGAACTCACTTCACTCACCAGCGTATCCATGTCTTCTACCACTGATGTATCCTTCTGTGGCTCTATGGTTTGTAATTGTCCTCGCCGTAAAAATCGATTCACCCTCTATCGCCCCTTTCACCATCTATCTTGCATTACTTGTATTGTACCATCTAGGGCTAAACTTTCACAATATAGGGATGCCTATCACCTTTCAAAGGTATATCCTATATACTGAAAGAACCCCTGAGCAGGTAGCACTTGTATAGTCAAAAGTTCCCGTTACCTATAACGTAACGAGAACTTGTGTCATCTATGATTCAGTTTTTTTGATCAACCCCTGTGTGGCACTATACAAGCAGAACCATACAAAGAAACTAGCCCCGGTGATAATCAAATACATGGTATCCGTTAATTCCCCCGATCGATACATAGCCAGTGTGTAAAAGAAGGCTGTCATCGTCATCAGAATATAGGACAATGCATATCGCATACCACGTTCCACCGCTTCATCGGTGAACATTTCTTTCTTAAAACGCAACCAGTAGATTCCGCAAAGAGCTACGCCACCCAACATATTCGCAGCTAGTAAACTCGTATCAGCCCGACCATTAAAGAACCAGCACAGGGCTAAATGATTAATGACTAGCATCCATTTCATCATCGTGGTCAAACGGGCTGTCGTAATCGTTTGTGGCTGTGGTTGGTGTTGTTTTCGTTTCTTTCCTTTTCCCATAGAATCCTCTCCAATTAATCTATTCTCTATTTTTTAGAACAATACGTGGGATGTGTAAATCAAACGTAAGGCTAAGATGCCAACCCCAATAGATAATCCAATCAAAATCGTTTTTGCGCGCAATCGTTTTGCAATAAACGCCCCTAATTGACCGCCGATTAACGCACCAATACCACAAGGGATAGCTACTTCAAAATGAATATGTCCACTCAAGAAGTGTGTCAGTGTACCAACCGATGTGGATGTAGCCAAAATAAAATGGCTAGTAGCCGTCGCCATATGAGTAGGAAAACCCATCAGGTAAATCAAGGCTGGTACGTGAATCAATCCACCGCCGATACCAAATAAACTAGATAAGAATCCTACCACT
>CALGLI010000382.1 GCA_937930265.1 uncultured Veillonella sp.
AAGGAGATTGTGCAGCTTTGTCGTGATGGAAATAAAACAATTATCTTCAGTACACCGAGGATAATTAAGGATAATGAAAGTACAGCTTTCAGAGATATGCTTTCCCATATGATACAAGCAAAGCCCGATGGGATTCGAGTCCATTTCTTGGGTGCTTTAGAAGTATTACATCAACTGGGATATACAGGAATTGTGGAAGGCGATACTGGCTTGCAAACGTTCAACTCGCGCGCCTTAAGTATCTTGAACGATTTAGGGTTTACTACTACCAATGTGTCCTTAGAAGCTACCTTGCATCAAATGAATAGGATGGCAAGTAAAGGAATTATGCCCATTGGCGCTATTGTGCAGGGTCGTGTAGAATTGATGATTTCGGAATATTGTCCTATCAGTAGTTTTGCTGGTACTGGCTATAAACGGGGTTGTCCATTAGTGTGTACGAAACGAGACTATGCTTTACAGGATAGAAAAGGGGAAGTGTTCCCTATCTATACAGATCCCTTCTGTCGCACTCATATCATGAATAGCCGTGAGTTAGATATGAAAAGCTATATCGATGACTTACGACGTTCTGGGTTACAACGTCTAGTCCTTGACGGAAGACAACGAAGTCCTAAATGGATTGCTAACGAGGTGAGTATGTATCATCAATTACTAGAGGGGACTGTGAAAGCACCGAGCAAAGAAGGAGCTACTCATATCACACGAGGACACTTTTTTAAAGGAATATTAGGGGAATCATAATGAATAGTGAACAAGTCTTAGACTTTCAACATATACGGCAAAAGCTGGCAGATGTGTGTTCCTCTGCCATAGCTAAAGAATATGCACTGAATTTGCAACCTATGCACAACCGTCAAAAAATTGAAGATGCCCTAGATGAAACTGTGGAAGCTATGCGCTCCTTAGAGCAAGAAGTGGAGCAACCCATCAGTGGCACGAAAGATATTCGTACAACTTGTACGAAAAGTCGTAAAGAAATTATTTTGACTCGTGAAGAGCTTTGGGACTTGCATACCACTATCTTGGCATATAATCGGATGCATCGGTTTTTTAAAGAAAAATATTTGCTCTATCCATTACTAGCTTTATGGGTACAGGATTTGCCTAGTCACGATAAGCTGACCAAGCGCTTTGAACGAACTTTTGATGCCTACGGTGTATTATTAGATAGTGCTACACCGAAACTACAACAGTTGCGTATGACCATGAGCCGCACCAAAAATGCTATCAAAAATGACCTACAAAGAATATTGCAGGACAAGGATAATCAAAAATACTTTCAAGAAGCTATCGTTACTATGCGTAATAATCGTTACGTCATTCCTGTTAAACAAGAATATCGAGGAGCATTTCCTGGTCTTATCCATGATAGATCAGCTACAGGTGCCACATTATATATTGAACCTATGCGATTGGTAGACTTAAATAATGAATTGCAAGAAGCTACCTTGGCAGAGGAACAAGAAGTACTTCGTATTTACAAAGAATTAACAGAGTTGGTACGAGGCCATGCAGATACATTATTAGATGCATGTAAACGTGTATCCCATGTGGAATTTGTCTATGGAAAAGCAGAATTAGCCATACGGATGAAAGCTGTTCGTGCCACCATTAGTCAAGGTCGAGAAGTGAATTTACTACAAGCGCGTCATCCTATGCTAGCTCCGAATGTGGTAATTCCTACTACCATCACTTTAGGGACGAAGTATCGTATTTTGTTGATTACAGGTTCCAATACTGGTGGTAAAACAGTGTCTCTAAAAACATTGGGATTGTTGGCATTAATGAATCAAAGCGGATTATGTATTCCAGCTGACAGCGGATCTGCTTTACCAATCTTTCACCATATCTATGCAGATATTGGAGATGAACAAAGCATTGAAGCCAGTTTGAGTACATTCTCTGCCCATATGTCGCAAGTAATTCGGATACTGAAAAAGGTAGGACCAAATGATTTAGTATTACTAGATGAATTGGGTTCTGGTACGGATCCAGAAGAAGGAAGTGCCTTAGGGATTGCCATTATTGAATACTTCCGTAAAAAAGGAGCGCTCATGATGGTGAGCACGCATTATAATGAGTTGAAAACCTATGCGTATCAAACGGAAGGTATTGAAAATGCTCATGTAGAGTTCGATGAACGTACATTGCGACCAACCTATAGATTACATATTGGTGTAGCAGGTAGTTCTCATGCTCTTAGCATTGCAGCACGCTTAGGATTACCACAAGAAGTGGTAGACCTAGCTCGCAAGCAGTGGGAGCTGAATGGACGTAGTGCTATGGAAGATATGCTTCGTGACTTAAATCAAGAGCTTAGAAAAACGCAAGAGCGAGAACGAGCTTTGAAAAAAGAACAAGAAGAAGTACGCCGTATGCGTACGCAAGTGATGCGTGATAAAAAAGCATTACAAGATAAGAAAAAGGCCATCTTAGAAAAAGCACGCGAAGAAGCGCAAAATATGAAACGAACTGTTCGCATTGAAAGTGAACAAATTATCAAAGAGTTAAAAGGTTCTTTCAATGAAACGGATAAGCAAAAACGTCAGGATGCTATATCTAAAGCTAGAAAAGGCGTTTCCAATGTAGCTGTTCCTACAGGTGTTATAGAAAAACGAGAACGTTTAGATGTGACAAAGATAAAAGTAGGCGATGTAGTGTTCTTAGATAACTTACAATCCTTAGGGGCGATATTGGATATCCAAGGAAAGCGGATTCAAGTGGATATGAATGGATTGACGGTCACTGTTAAAGAGAAAGATTTACTGGCAGCCACTCGTGAGGAAGCTAGTGCCTTATTGCGTAAAGAAAACCCTGCACCTATGTCCAATCGTCAGCGGAAGCGATCTGGTATGGCGGTTATTCGTCAACAACAAGCCTCTACGGAGTTAAATATTATTGGTAGAACAGTAGATGAAGCTGTTGTAGAAGTGGGACGATTTATAGATCAAGCTATACTAGCTGGTTTAAATTCGGTGCGTATTGTTCATGGTAAAGGAACAGGTGCGCTCCGAGCGGGTGTTCATGGCTATTTACGAACCTTGCCAGGCATTAAAAGTTATGACCTAGCAAGTCTAGATGAGGGTGGTGCTGGCGCTACCACAGTCATCCTATAGAATCGCTGAGAGCAATTCGATTTGTACAAACATTAGCAAATAGAGTATAATTAAGGGTGTTCTATAGGAAATAATGAGCTTTAGAGAGGTGACATATGAATCCTAGTTCATCAAGACCCGTTCCTCCTCGGAGACGAGTTGTGAAAAAGAAACCAGTGAAGAAGAAATCATCATGGAAGCGTTCCTTTTGGTTGTTTTTCATCTTATTTATATTGATTGTAGCAGGAGCAGGCTGTGGCTTTTTAGGGGCTACTATGTCTTCCCTGCCGGATGTGGGCAATGTAAAGCCTGCCGCATCATCCCAAATTTATGACGCCAATAATGAATTGATAACTACCGTTCATTCAGAAGAAAATCGTGTGCCAGTAAAATTGGCCACAATTCCAAAGAATCTACAAAATGCATTTATAGCGACGGAAGATAATCGGTTCTACAGTCATCATGGAATTGACCCTATTGGTATCTTGCGTGCTGTGTGGGTTAATATCGTTCACGATGGTGTGGCGGAAGGTGGTTCTACCATTACTCAGCAATTAGCTAGAAATGCTTTCCTAACGCAAGATCGTACTTTCAAACGAAAGATTATGGAAGCCTTGTTGGCTTTACGTATTGAACAACGCTATACTAAAGATGAAATCCTAGAAATGTATATGAACCAAATTTACTTTGGTCAAGGGGCGTATGGTGTGCAAACTGCATCTCATGTGTATTTTGGTAAGGATGTACAAGATTTATCGTTATCGCAAATGGCGATTTTAGCGGGTTTACCACAAAGTCCTAACTATTATTCTCCATTTAATAATCTGAAAGCAGCGAAAGCTCGACAAGCCGTTGTATTGGGGCAGATGGTAAAATATGATTACTTGTCCCAAGCTGATGCAGAAGAGGCGAAACAAGCAGATATCCACTTGTTGGATAAGCCTCAATCCTCTAATGGATATGGAAGTATGGGATATTTCGTTAACTATGTCATCAATGAAGTGTCGGAACGCTATGGTGATAATGCAATTTATAAAGAAGGTATGAAAATTTATACCACCATCGACATGAAAGCTCAACGTGCAGCAGAAAAAGCGATGGAAAACTTGCCAGATTATTATACTGATGAAAATGGTTTGCGACAGCCACAAGGGGCTTTGATTTCTATAAATCCTCATAATGGACATATTGTTGCCATGGTGGGTGGTAGAGGAACAGATTCCTTTAACCGTGCTACTATGGCAGTACGTCAACCAGGTTCATCCTTTAAACCGTTTGTATATTTGGCAGCTTTAAAACATGGCGACAATCCAGGTACTGTGTATGTGGATAAACCGTCGGAGTTCCATGGTTGGAAACCGCAAAACTATTCCCGTAAACACTACGGTGCCATGACAATGCGTAATGCTGTGGCTCATTCCAACAACATAGTAGCTGTATTGGCTGCAGATAAAGTGGGTATGTCCAACGTGCTAGACTTAGCAGAAAAAATGGGTATTACCACATTGGATAAAAAAGGTGATAATAACTTAGCTGTAGCCTTAGGTGGTTTGACCAATGGGGTTACACCGATAGATATGGCAGTAGCCTATGGTGTACTTGCTAATAATGGTGTGAAAGTAAAACCTGTATCAATTACAAAAATCGTTGATCGCAATGGAAATATTGTAGAAGAAGAGTCCTTGGACGAAACTCGTGTTGTGGAACCAAAATATGCGTATATGATGACAAATATGTTGGAATCTGCTATTAAATACGGTACAGGTGGAAACGCGTACTTTGGTCGACCAGCAGCAGGGAAAACTGGTACTACCGATGAAGAAAAGGATGCTTGGTTTGCAGGATATACACCTGATTTAGTGACAGTGGTTTGGATGGGTGACGACAGTGGTTCTGAAACATTACATGGCACTACAGGCAGTCAAACACCAGCGATTATCTGGAGACAATATATGCAAGCAGCTTTGGCTGATACACCTGCGTCTAATTTCACGGTGCCAGACGGAGTAGGACCAGAGGCATATGCAGGTAATACAAACCCAGCTACAGATAAGAAAAAAGATGACAAAGATAAAAAAGATAAAGATAAGAAAGATGGAGAAGGAGATTTAGATAACGATGATGGTACAACATCAAATGATGAGAGTCCTTCTA
>CALGLI010000383.1 GCA_937930265.1 uncultured Veillonella sp.
TTTCCACAGCTCTTGAATTATGTTCACGTAACGGTGCTCATCACCGTTATTTCTGCCATCTTAGGTGTTATTTTGGGCTCTATCATAGCCATCATTCGCCTCAAGAAGGTACCAGTATTAAACCAATTATTTATTGTATTTATCTCCTTTATGCGCGGTACGCCGTTCTTGGTACAACTCTTCCTCATTTACTTTGGGGTGCCAGAAATCATGTCCCATATGGGGCTTAATATGAAAAATGTGCCAGGTCTCGTATTTGTGTATGCTGTGTTTACCTTGCATATTGCGGCTTATAGTGCTGAAATCATGCGCTCCAGTATTGATGCGGTGGCACCTGGTGAGAAGGAAGCCGCTAAGAGTCTTGGTATGACCGAGTTCCAAAGCTATGTGCGCATCATCTTGCCGCAGGCTTTCACCATGAGCATTCCACCGTTGACAAACCTCGTTATCGGTATGTTGAAAGGGACGGCCCTCATCTTTAACGTCGGCGTTGTGGATATGATGCGTAAGGCGGACCTCATGGGCGGCAATAGCCAGCGCTATCTTGAGTTATTCGTCGATGCAGCCATCATTTATGGCATTTTAATTATCATCGTGTCCCTCTTGGGCCGATTGCTTGAAAAACGTTTTACCGTTGCGGGCAAGGAAACGCAACGCATTTTGATCAGTGAGGAGTAGGGGCTTATGGGAGATATTATTGATTCAACCTATATTTATGGCACCTTCTTTGCTGTCATTCCTTATGTGAAAGTAACCCTCATGATTACCTTCCTCAGCGTTGGTTTGGGTACAATCCTAGGGCTATTAAGTTGCGTGCTACAACAAAATAAAGTACCTGTGCTCAGTCAGCTCAGCTACTTGTACGTATTATTGTGCCGTAGTATTCCGAATATGGTTCTCTTATACCTCGTGTACTATGGCTTGCCAATTCTGTTCCTCGCACTAGAGGATCAAACAGGGGTGCACGTGCCTTTTGAAAAGGTACCAGCTACCTTCGTAGCCGTTGTAGGCTTAACATTGCATACAGGAGCCTATTTGAGTGAAATCTTCCGGGCTGCCTTACAATCGGTACCGAGAGGCCAAATGGAAGCGGCTCAAGCTATCGGTATGACGTGGTTCCAAGCGTTCCGTCGCATCGTGTTGCCGCAAGCGACAGTCTTTGCGTTGCCACTATTTACTAACCAATTCCTTAACACCATGAAGAGTACCAGCATCGTATTCGTTATCACTGTTATTGAATTGTTCGGCGCTGCAAAGTTATATACAGAGGAAAATTCACAGTATTTTGAGGCCTACATCGTGGTGGCCGGTCTATTTTGGGTGATGGGGATTGTCTTTGAATTTATCTTCCATCGTTTAGAAGTCTATGCAAGCAAGTATAAACGAGGTAATGCATTATGATAGATATTAAACAAGTTCACAAATCCTTCGGGAACCGTGAAATTTTAAAGGGCATCGACCTACATGTGCCAACAGGGTCTGTAACGGTTATCCTTGGCCCATCTGGCAGTGGTAAGACGACGTTCCTTAGAACATTGAACTTCCTTGAAAAGGCTGACGCAGGGACGATGCAATTAAACGATATTTCTGTAGACTTACATAAAGCGTCTAATAAGGAAATTTTAAATGTACGTCGTAATACATCCATGGTGTTCCAGTCTTATAACTTATTCTCTAACAAAACTGTTATTGAAAACATCATGGAAGGCCTTGTAACGGTTAAGAAAATGAAAAAATCTGAAGCCCGTGAAATTGCTCAACGTTTCCTCAAGGAAGTAGGTATGGAAGGCTATGATGATTACTATCCTGTACAACTTTCCGGTGGTCAACAACAACGTATCGGCATCGCTCGTGCCCTTGCGATGGA
>CALGLI010000384.1 GCA_937930265.1 uncultured Veillonella sp.
GGTGCATATTGATTGTCTACTTCTACCCATTTCATGTTAGATAGACCGATGGCTTCCATCAATACTTTCGCCATAGACACCGCATGTCCCCCTGAAATGTCTGACCCTAATCCCACAGGGATATGATGTTCTAATAGTTTACGAATCGGTGCAATACCGCTGGATAAATTGACGTTGGAGTAAGGACAATGAGACACCATGGTCTGCGTTTCTTCCATGCGGTCCATCTCTGCATCACTCAAATGAATGCAATGGGCCATTACCGTTGGAGTCTGTCCCATCAATTGATGTTCATAATACACATCTGTATAACTTGGTGATTCTGGATGCAAGGAAGCAACCCATTCAATTTCCCCATGGTTTTCAGACAAATGCGATTGTACTGGCACATCGTATTCCTTGGCTAGTTCCCCTAATCCACGCATCAATTCACTCGTACAGGACGGCACGAAACGAGGTGTAATAATCGGTTTCACAAGAGGACCAAATGATTTTGCTTCTTCTAACCAAGCTTTCGTATCTGCTAACGACTCTTCCGTAGTTTCAATAAGGAAGTCTGGACTATTTCGATCCATATTAACCTTGCCTACTAACGCAGATAATCCCGCTTCTTGCAATAGTTTCATCAACACTAATGTGCTATCCTTGTGAATCGTACCAAATAGAATACTACGGGTTGTACCATGTCGCCATACATCACGTACAAAGGCACTATATACTAACTGGGCATACTCTAGATTTTTAAACTTCGCTTCCTCTGGAAATGTATAGGTCTCAAGCCAAGGTAATAACTCTTTATCCATACCTAGACCACGATTACAATATTGTGGCGCATGGGCATGGGTGTCTACAAATCCCGGAATGATAAGTTGATCTCCATAATCAACTACAGGAACTCCCTCATAGATACTTGGCAAAGTCTCACCACAATGCTCAACTACGCCATCAACAGCTACAATATATCCATGTGGTATAGCTACCAACTGTGTTGGACTCGGTGTGTGCAGAATATGTCCTTTCAAAATCAATATGTCTTGCATAGAACCACCTCCGTGTATAACCTTATACAATTCCCCTATGAAGCTCACAATAGCATGCGTATATAGCATGTTATGTATGAGTGAATTATATCACACTTGGTATATACCGTCTATCAACTTATGTAATATTGGGGCGATTTCCATGAACTTTCAATACTAAATAGCCAATGAGCATCATCCCTATGCCAGCTACGAGAAATACATAAGAGGTTCCCCAGTAGGTCGCTACTACACTAGCAAATAAAGGTCCCATCATATTTCCCAATTGTTGTGATGTTGTGGCAAGTCCGAATACTCGACCACGCACTGACGGATCGGTGTTCACTGTCATAGCGGATCCAAGGGATGGGAAGATACCCACAATGAACACTCCTATGAGTAGTTGCAATGCCCCAAACCACCATAAACCAAATGGTAAACTTTGCAATAATAATACGGTACCTGTACCTAATAACCCATAGGAGATGACCCTAAAGTATCCTCGTCGTTGTCCATAGGCTGCCCACACATTAGTCATAATCATGCCCATCACACCGCCACCGCTGAGAATGGATCCTGCTAACATGGCAGCCCCCTCCATGGAACCTTTTAGTTCACCCACATAAATAGCCACGATAGGTTGTAACATAAGCATGACAGATTGCACTAAGAAATATAATCCTAAAATATGGAGTAATACCTTATTTCGTTTCGCCTCTTGTAAATCTTCTTTAAAAGAAGTAACTTTCACTGGGGCCACACTTTCAACCTGTGGTTCTTTCACAAAAATGGCGATGGCGGCAGTAACGATAAATAAGATAATCCCTGCCACCATAAACACAGGGCGCA
>CALGLI010000385.1 GCA_937930265.1 uncultured Veillonella sp.
ATGCAATGGTTCCTTACAAATAGGGCATGTAGTTTTCGCCCGATTACTTTGTCGGAATATACGTGGCATGGTCACAATGGACTCAAATATTTTATGCTCATGCCGTGAAAGTCCGTAAAAATATCGTTGTTTACCATGTTTTTCTCGCTTCTTTTGTAGAGCTTTCAAAAATGGAAATCGTTGACATACCATAGCGGTACAGATGGCATCATGCAAGCCATTGTGAGCTTGTAAGTTTGGTGCTTGTACTTGCATCTCTTCCATGGCTTTTTGCAATGCATATTGCTGGTTACTATTATGCATCATATTAGCATACATAGATTGCGCATCAAACCAAGGGATCTCCCGATGCACATGCACATTATGACATAAGGCATTATCTAGAAGCATTTCAATATCATCAGGCCCCCAAGATAGCAAAATACCATCGTCTCCAATAAAACGTAAAAATTTTTCGCACCCACGGCGGAATGAAACCCCTTCCTTACGCAATGTATCCATAGTAATATGGGTCAACTTCTCCACTGAATGATGCATAACAGGTAGAAATTTAGGCGTAATAAACACTTCAAATTGACCCACAATTTGCAAACTTTCATCTAGTTTTACCGCACCTATTTGTATAATTTCACCAACGAATGGAAATCCTGATCGCCGTATCATATTAGGTTCTAGCATATAGGGCTGGTTCCATTCCAAGTCAAATACAATATAGTGCATCCTTAGTTCATACCCTTTCCTTCTAACATTGTCCGTATGCCTGCTAATACAGATTCCTCAGAAATGACAGATAAACCTTTGTAGTTTCCCTCTTTCAAAACCTGTTTCATATTTTTATTCACATCGTAATGTTCCATCGATTCTAAAACTACAGCCTGCTCTGTGAAAGGCCCATACAAGGCTGGATTCGATGGTCCATAGAGCGCTACAATCGGCACCCCTTGGCTCACTCCTACATGCATGGGACCTGAGTCATTGGTCACCAAACAATCACATCGTTTCATGGCTGAAGCCAATTCTCCAATACTGAATTGTCCCGTTCCCTTAATAGCTGATTCTGTCATCGTATCAAGCACGTCCTGCACCATATCTTCATCCATAGGACCACCAAAGAATACTATTTTGTACCCTTCTTTTGCTAAGGTATCTGCAATATGAGCAAATCGTTCCTTGGGCCAACGTTTTTCCGGCACTGCACTGCCAATATTAAATCCGATGAGGCGATCTGTTTCCGTCACTCCTTGAGAGGCATAAAAGGCTCGTACCTTTTCATCCCACTCAGGACTAGTAAAGATTTCTAACCCCTCATGTTCTACCGTATATCCTAACTGTTCTAACACATTCATATACATCTGCGCAGCATGCACCGTTTTGCGGTTCAACCGTGTTACCTTCTTCATGAACGGGCGGAACAGAAAATGACTCATCCCTGTGGTTATCTTAGCTTTCAATTTCCAAGCTAAATAAGACGTTCGCTCATTAGGATGCAAGTTGATCACAACATCTACAGGCCCTTGACTGCGAATCTCTTTGGCAATTTGATTGAGCCCACCAATACTATTATGAACACCTTTTTTATCCACTTCCACTAACTCATCAATGTAAGGATTATAGCGATAGACATCTGCCAACTTTTTATCTATTACATAGGTAATATGGCTGTGAGGTGCCAACTTTCTAAGAGCATGGATAAACGGTGTGGTTAGCACCACATCGCCTAAATGCATCAAGAAGGTTACCACAATCCGCTTTCCATCTAACTCTATCATAAGTTCCTCATTTCTTTCACTTTGTCAAATACAGTATCCACAGTAATCTGTGCCATGCATTCCAAATCTTCTACCAACGGTTCTTTTAAGGTCGCCCGTGATGTAGGTGAAACAATGATGTGAATATGATCGCCACCATATGGACCTGTCCGTTCTGGGCATGTGGTTCCAAACAAAGCAATCAATGGTACTTTCAAAGCGTTCGCAATATGTAAAGGACCCGTATCGGCACTGATATACAAAGTACTGTGACGAATCACCTCAATGAGTTCTTTTAAATTCGTGTCCCCAATGAGATTCACCACATTGTCACTGCCGACACCGTCCACAATGGCACGACCTTTGTCCGCATCCTCTTTGGCACCAATGAGCACCACCGTTTCACCTGCTGCCACCAATCGTTTACCGAGGTCGATATAATGAGAAATAGGCCATTCCTTCACTGCCCAACGCGCCCCTGGAGCCATAACAATATATGGATTTTCGATGAAAACTCCTCTAGCATTTAACTTCTCTATTACAGCAGTTTCTGATTCTTTGAAAGTCGGCAATGGAAATACAATGTCGTCTACATCACATCCCAAGGCACGAGCCGTATCTAAATAGCGCTCGATAACATGATCCATTTTATGTTCACCTACTAGCGCTGTATTCACCAACCAACTACCCTCGCGAAGTTCCCAATAAGCATAGCGTTTCTTCGCACCACTAAGACCCGCCACGATGGCACTTTTCGCAATGGATTGTAGATCTAAAGAAATGTCAAAGTGTTTTTCATGCAATAGTTTCCATAATTCCTTCCAATAGGAAAGACGTTTTAATCGTTTCTTATCTATGATAATGATTTCATCTACCCACGGCTTAAGAGGGATAACATCCTTAAACTGTTCATGAACGGCCCATGCGATATGCGCCTTCGGATATTGTTGGCGCAACGCATAGAGCGTTGGTAAGGCATGAATAATATCACCTAGAGAACTCATTTTAATAATTAAAATTCGTACATCTTCTTTCATACTCCATCCCTTTCATTTACCTATACCAATATCTATCCCTCTTAGTATACCATACTATATAGATAAAGATGCTACACTATTCTGTATTTTCTTTAATTTTTCAAGAGTCACTAATTTAAACATGTCAAATAGGCGTATACCGTGCTTTTCCCTTCCCCACCTGAGCACCAACCGCTGAAACGTTGTCACTCTATATACTTTTAGAGAAATATGCCATAAACTTCCATGAAGATATATTTGTATCTCTTATAAGAAGTCTGTGGATTTTTGATAATCAGCCAAAGACCTAGAAGAGCACGGCGTGTTCCTGAAGAAACATTATGAAATACCGTTTCTGAAGGAATATGCCGTGCTCTTCCCCTCCACCTGAGCACCACCCGCTGAAACGTTATCACTGCCA
>CALGLI010000386.1 GCA_937930265.1 uncultured Veillonella sp.
ATGATTAACCAAGAGAATTTACCAGACTTACTGAATCCGTAGTATCCAAACATGCGGATACCGAAGGCACAACCAACGGCAGCAATTAAGGAGGCCAAAGAGAATTGATTTTCTAGTACAAACAGAACCATGGTACCAGCAAAAGCACCGACTACGGTGACCATAGGTACAATGCGATCAAAAGGAGACGGGAAATTCCGTTTTACTCCATGAATATAGGAGGAAATTTCCAATCCAAATAGACCTAAGAATAAGGTTAAGGATGGCCAAATAGCAGTCCAAGATTGACGCATAGCATAGCGATTAGCCCCTGCATAGTACACAAACCACGTTAAGCCCAACATGGCAATCCCCACTAATAGGAAGTACCAAGTATCAGGAATAAGATGGTATGCTAAGACACCAACGATGGTCCAACCAGCGGCTAGCAGGGAGGAAATCCCGATTTGTTTTAGGGTAGGTCGCTCTGCTTGCGGAATACGTTTGTATAAGGCTGCACCTAATTCCAAGATAAAGAAGAAAATAAATAATCCGATAGATAGGTGTGGAGATACTAGGCTTAATCCAAAGGAGATAACAAGAGGGATAAGTAGTTTCCAGCCAGGGAAGAAGGTCAACTCTTTAAAGTCTAATCGTACATCCTGTGTTTCTAAGGTGAATGTGTTGTACAACGTGAATGTCAACATAAATGATACGACTTCTACTGGCGTAGCACCCCAATATAATAGGGTTGGTACCAGTAAGAAAGAAATGGTAATCCCCGTAAACCGAGAGATAAACGCTGCTACGATACCTATCGTAAAATAAGGCAGTAGGGCAAAGATATACTCCATGATGAACTCCTTTTCAAAAAACGATATACTTATATTTAGTATACGTTACTTTGGAACGCATAGCAAGGATATCAATGGATAGATTTTTTCTTAGGTGGTATATCTTTGATAATGCGACGAATGGTTTCTGGATGGCATCCATAGTGGGTGGCAATTTCAGCCACGGACAACTGCTCATCTTGGTGTAAAGCGTGTATATCATAAGCATATGCACGAATACGTGGTGCTTTTTGATACACGCCATGACGAATGAGTAGATTTCGAATTGTATGGTAATTGGTATGATATGCATTTGCTAATGCTTGCAATGAGGTGCCCTGGACATATTTAGAAATAATGCTATGTGTAGGGAGTTGTTCCTTGTTTCCACGTAAAGTAATTCCTCGTTCCCGCAACCGAGAAGCGATGGTAGAGGGTTTGACAGCATATAGTTGTCCAATATGGATGGTAGATAGCTTGTGCTGTGTATAGAGATGGCAAATATCATCAATGGGTAGGTCAATGCGTTTTATACTATTTCTGAGAAGAATACCATGACGTTGTAACACATGAATGATCGTAGAAGGTGCTACCTGGAGTTCCCGACCAATCATAGCGGCACTAGATCCTTTGTCATAGGATTCTAGGATATAGGAGATGGGTAATGATTTTGGCGCAGAAGAGGGACGGGGTTCTTTTAGACACCATGTATGTAGACGGTTATAGATAGTTCGAGGGGACACGTGGAAATGTTGAGCTATGGCTTTGATGGATGTACCACTTTCATAGAGGTGAATCACTTCCTCCTTGGGGATATTCGGTGTTCTACTGTGAAAGGGAATCTCATAGTCGCGTAGTCGTTGACAAATGGTGCTTTGACTGCATTGTAATTGCTTGGCAATATCGCGGGTGGTCATGTGTTTCGTCACATACAGTTGGTACAGTAATTCATAAGGAATGGGAATGATGAACTTTTTTGGTTGCCTCATAAGATACCTCCTTGTGAAAGATAGATTACTTTCAGTATGCATAGAATCATACAAGTTGTCCACTCACTGGTAGGAGTGTGTATGACTGGGAGGAAATTTTTTACTACCTATGGAGTAAGAGTATGACTATCGTGTATAATAAAAGGAACAGTTTTGATACTACAAGGAGATACTATGAAAGATATGATTGATTATATTGCGATGTTGCCTGCTATTGCCATCGCTATATCTGTATTTAACTATGCACAAGCGAAAATGGCCATTCGATTAGGCGATTTGACACCGAGACAATGGGGACGGGACACGATTAATCCCTTTGCGCATATTGATTTACTCGGCATTTTGGTGATGCTCATTGCTAGTGTAGGGTGGAGTAAGCCAATTCCCTTTTCGCCCTATCATTTTAAAAATCCACGCACTGCGATGATACAAATTGCCTTAGCCGGATTGGGAGCCAATATTTTGGTGGCATTCCTTGCTTATATGGGCATGTCCGTAGCTATGCAACTGGGTACCATCAGCAGGGGATTGCAGATGGTCATGTCCTACATCGTGACCCTATGCATCGGCTTTGGAGTCTTTAACATGTTGCCAGTGCCGGGATTTATAGGCTTTTATGTGCTACTGCAATATTTGCCGTATGAATGGCAAGAAAAATTGTTGGGTGCTCAGCTATGGTTCTTTATTGGCATTTTGGTATTGGGACAATTTGGATTCTTAGGTGCTGTGATACGTCCAGTATTTGCAGTTATATTAGGTGTCTTTCAAAGTATCGTTCGACTTATCTTATAATAGTAATGATTCTCTATTATGATATAAAGTACTAAAGAAGGATCCATTATAGCAATAATTCATAATTGAAAATAATTATTGATTGTGGTCTTCGAACCCTGTAGAATATAGGTGTTATAGTATTATATTTCATATAGGAGGGAATCCATCATGAAAAAAAGTAAGTTAGCTATTCTTGCATTGGCATTAGTAGGGGCAGTGTCTGTGGGTGCAAATGCTTCTGCACATGGCGTGTGGTTTGCGGAACGCATTGACCAACCAACACTAGTATTAGGTGAAGGTCCTGTAGATAATGCATACGAACCATCTATGGTAAAAAGCTTTGAGGCCTATGATGTAGGATATAATCCATTGGATATGAAAGTCATTCCTCATGAACACAATGTAACAATCGATAAAAATGAAATGTTAGGTACTACAGCCACTACATTTGACTATGGCTATTTTACAAAAGATAAAGATGGTAAAATGCATAAAGCTATGATGAAAGACGTTCCTAATGCTGTGAAATCTACTCATGCAGTAAAATACAATGTAAATTACTGGAATGCAGCAGTAAAACCAGAACGTTTGAATATGCCAATCGAAATCGTTCCAAGCGTTAACCCATTAACATTGCGCAAAGGCGATACTTATGAAATCCAAGTATTCAAAGATGGCATGCCGTATGCTAACGCTCCATTAATCAAAGACGTTATCAATGATTTGACTAATGAAAGCGAAGCTGATGCTCAAGGTAAAGCAATGGTAACAGTGGGTGCTAATGGCTTGAATGTAGTAGGTGTAGAAGTAGCATTCCCAACAGAAACAAAAGGTGAACAAACTAAATACTTCTCTAGCTTGTCTTTCACAATTCAACCAGAGTAAAACGTCTCTTGTAACGCTATAAAAACTTGTGACGGTCTTAATTAGATAAAGGAAAGAGCACGGTATACCCCCTCTCAAACGGTATTTCATAATGAATCGTCACTTATTAGTTTATGTAGTCTTGAGTCGGTCCTGATTAGATAAAGAGATGACCGCAATACACCCCCTCAGAAACGGTATTTCATAATGTTTCTTCGGAGGTATATTGCGGTCATCTTACGTTTGCTGTTATGTAGTCGATACGGGTTCGCCACAAGGCTGCTACACCTAACTGCGTTTCTCAGAGAATAGTTTGTGGTGTTTGTTCGGAGCACACCGTGCTCTTCTTGTG
>CALGLI010000387.1 GCA_937930265.1 uncultured Veillonella sp.
GGGCTTTGGGGCACAGCCTCCGACGCCAGAATGGGGCTTAATGCTCAATGAGAACCGCCAATATATTTTATCGTCACCAGAATTGATGTTATATCCAGGGTTGGCCATTTTTATT
The DNA here is from genome assembly GCA_937930265.1 of uncultured Veillonella sp. Lineage (GTDB taxonomy): Bacteria > Bacillota > Negativicutes > Veillonellales > Veillonellaceae > F0422. The sequence goes on from CALGLI010000387.1 coordinate 116, forward strand.
GTGGTGACCATCTTCAATTTATGGGGCGATTCGCTGCGGGATATCTTAGATCCACGTAGTACAGATTCACATTAATGTGTTAGTAGTAAGTTTTATAGAAAGGAACTTAAGATGAAACAAAGTTGGAAAAAATGGCTTCGTAATGCTACATTTGGCGTTATGGCAGTAGCGGCATTAGGTGTGATAGCAGGTTGCGGTAACGACAATGCGGCACCAGCTGACAAAAGTGTATTAAAAATTGGAGTGACAAACTTCGCAGACACATTGGAGCCAACACAAAACTACTTTGGTTGGGTAGTTATGCGTTACGGCATTGGCGAAACATTAGCTAAATTTGATGATAAAATGAATACACAACCTTGGTTGGCGGAAAGCTGGTCTGTATCTGACGATAAAATGACTTGGACTTTTAAAATCAACGACAAAGCTAAATTCTCCAATGGCAATAAAGTGACTGCTGAAGCGGTAAAAGAATCCATTGAGCGTGCTTACGAGAAAAATAAACGTGCCGCTACATTCTTCAAATACACAGATATCAAAGCAGAAGGTCAAAACTTGATTATCACTACAGATAAAGCGTATCCAAATGTACCTGGTTTCTTGGCTGACCCATTATTTATCATCGTAGATGTGTCCGCTGAAAAAGCTGGCCGTGACTTCGCGAAAGAAGGTCCTATCGGTACTGGCCCGTACAAAGTGAAATCTTTCACTAAAGAAAAAGCAGTGGTAGAAGCTAATGAAAATTACTGGGATGGGGAAGTGCCTTTCAAAACAGTAGAAATTCCATCTATCGATGACCCTACAACTCGTGCATTAGCATTGCAAAACGGCGATGTAGATATCGCAGTTAACATCGGCGCTGGCGACATTGAAAGTATGCGTAATGACAGCAAATTCAATGTAGAAGAAATCGCATCCTTGCGTACAGTATTAGCTCGTATTAACCAAAAAGGTGTATTAGGTGATCCAAAAGTTCGAGCTGCCTTCATCAGTGGTACTGACCGTAAATCCTATAATGAAGTATTGTTGAAAGGTACCTTCATCCCTGGTAAAGCTCCAATTCCACCAAGCTTGGATTATGGTTTCGATAGTTTGAAAGACCCTAATGCATACAATCCTGATCGTTCCAAACAATTGTTGGCAGAAGCTGGCTGGAAAGATACTGATGGAGACGGTTATGTAGATAAAGACGGTAAAAACTTAGAAGTACGTTTCGTAGTATACAACAGCCGTCAAGAACTTCCAATCTATGCAGAAGGCGTTCAATCGGATATGAAAAAAATCGGTATTAAAGTAAACATTGAAACTGTTGACTATAACTTACTCGATAAAATGGGTATTGATGGCGACTATGACTTGTTGATCTCCAACACCGTAACAGCGAACACTGGTGACCCAGAAATCTTCTTAAAATGGTACTGGAAAACTAACTTGAATGGTGAAAACCCTCAAAATGGTTCTGGTTACAGTAATCCTAAATATGATGCCATCTTGGATCAATTAGCAGTTGAATTCGATAAAACTAAACGCCAAAGCTTAATTATCGAAGCACAACAAATCTTATTGAATGATGGTGCAGCATTATTCTTAGGTTACCCTAAAACAAATATCGTCAATAATAAATGGTTAACGAATGTAGTGATGTACCCAACAGACTACTACTGGTTGACTAAAGACGTAAAACCAGCAAAATAATCCTTTGCAGATGTCCGCAACAATCGGGAGGCAGGTTTGCCTCCCCTTGTTGTATGTATGAAAACAGTTACTTTCAGTAGCATTGTTACGAACGATACGGAAAGGATGTATATGTTACTTAGTATTAAAAATTTAGCAGTTACCTATGGAAATAACCCAAATCCTACGATTGCAGGGGTCAACCTAGACCTAGCGGAAGGGGAGATTGTTTCTATTGTAGGAGAGTCCGGTAGCGGGAAGACTACAGTTATCCGTGCATTGTTAGGTGTTTTGCCAAATACGGGTCGTGTGTCTGAAGGAAGTATTACCTTTGATGGACAAGACTTGTTAGGATTTTCCACAAAGGATTGGTTGGATTTGCGAGGCAATCATATTGCTATGATTTTCCAAGATAGTGGCAATATGATGAACCCTATCCAAACGATCGGAAAACAATTCGTAGAGTTCATTCAATTGCATAGCACTATGTCTAAGCAAGAGGCAGAAGCAAAAGCTATCGAAATGTTGGCACGTACTAATTTGCCACATCCAGAAGCCATCATGAAGTCCTATCCATTTGAACTCAGTGGTGGTATGCGCCAACGGGTAGGGATTGCCATGGCTATCACTTTCTCTCCTAAACTATTGTTAGGGGATGAACCAACGTCAGCTCTTGACGTAACTACACAAGCACAAATTGTAGAAGAATTATTGCGCATTAACCGAGAAAATAAAACATCTATGATTATCGTAACACACAATATTGGGGTAGCAGCGCATATGTCTGATAAAATTGTGGTTATGAAACAGGGAGCTGTCGTGGAATATGGAACAGCTGAGGAAGTGATTCGTAATCCACAAGCGGAGTATACGAAACAATTGCTCAATGCAGTGCCAGAAATTGGAGGAAAACGCTATGTCTGATATTATTATGCAAATTCAAGATATTGTGAAAGAATTTCCTCTTGCTGATGGTTCTACATTGCGTGCTTGTAATGGCATTTCCATCGATGTAGAGCGAGGCGAAACCTTAGCGATAGTAGGGGAGTCCGGGTGTGGGAAGTCCACCTTGGTGAAAACAATCATGAACATGCATGAGCCTACTTCTGGCTCTGTTATCTTCAGAGGTAAAGATATTACGAAATTGACAGGTGAAGAAAAGCGTCAAAATTATCGCCATATCCAAATGGTATTCCAAGATCCCACAGCGGCTTTTAATCCGAAGATGAAAGTGCGAGATATCATTTGTGAGCCATTGCGTAACTTTGGCTTAATTGACAAAGCTGATGTAGATGCAAAAGCTCGCGAACTTTTAAAAATGGTAGACCTACCAGAAGATTTTGCAGGTCGCTATCCAAACAATATGAGTGGCGGTCAACGGCAACGTGTGGCGATAGCTAGGGCATTAGCAAACAATCCGCAATTACTGCTTTCAGATGAAGCTACAAGTGCCTTGGATGTGTCTGTACAAGATACAATCATCGAGCTACTAGTACGATTGCAAAAAGAAAAAGGCATTACTTACTTATTTATCTGCCATGATTTGGCATTAGTCCATTTATTCTGTCACAAAGTGGTGGTCATGTATAAAGGGGAAGTAGTAGAACGCCTGAATGGAGATGCTTTAGCAGAGGCGCAGCATCCGTATACAAAACAATTATTAAGTGCGGTCTATAATTTAGAACGTTAATCGGCTGGCAGTATTATTTTTCATCTGATGAATAGATTGTTTTGTAATATAACATAAATTGTATGAATAAGATATATTTGTGTTATATGAACAACCTTTGATACAATAAAAGTATCAAATGGTGTATGAAAATGTTTCAAGGGGAGCACCTTATGGGGCTCCTCTTTTTTGTGAGGGTAATATGGAAGAACGATTGACCTACAAAGACTATTTAAAAGTGACAATTCCATTTATGATTTCTACGGTGACGCAACCTTTATTAGGGGCGGTGAATACGGCGATTATGGGGCACATGGATAATGCTATGTACATCGCTGCAGTAGCATTAGGAGTTATCTTATTTAACAATATGTATTGGCTCTTTGGATTTTTACGGGTGGCTACTACGGTGTTTTCTGCACAGGCTTTGGGAGAACAATCGAAGGAAAGTACATCTTTAAGTTTCTTTCGACCCCTCATCATTGCCTTACTCATCAGTGTCGCATTTATCGTTGGATACCCTTGGATATTCGATTACTACGCTAGCTTTATGCATCCTGACCCAGAGGTAATCGCATTGATGGCGGACTATACAGATATTTTAATCTGGGGCGCTCCTTTCGTATTGGTCAATTACGTCACCTTAGGGTGGCTTATGGGGCAAATGATGATTCGTGCTACCATGATTATGCAAATCTCTATGAACTTGCTGAATATCGCCCTATCCTTCCTCTTTGTATTTGGTTTTGGCTTTGGAGTGAAAGGGGTGGCGTGGGCATCGTTGATTTCTCAAATTTATGCGTCCTTAGTAGGGTTAGGTGCTATGTATTTAGTGCGTGAACGGTTAGA
>CALGLI010000388.1 GCA_937930265.1 uncultured Veillonella sp.
CATTGTTAATGCAATTCACTTTCTTTTTCATTCCTTTGCAGTTTACGCTATTCTTGCATACATTTATAGCTAAAGGAGTCTTTTCTCTATGGAGAATACTTTACCTATGACTTGAGTTTAAGCAACTGATAATCTAACAGTGACATATCAAAATTATTCTTATTTTTATATGGTTGACTCGGCTTTCCGCAGCACTAGTGTGGCTTTTCCAACTCCTGAAGCTTATAATCAAAAAGCCATTTTTCACTATCAATGCTCTCTGATTCCGCTGTCAAGGATAAGGCAACGACCTTCAAATCTGAAAATTTTGAAATGGGACCACGACGAGTTATATTTCCCTGCTCATTGACAAGGTTGTGAGAGAATTGCTTGCATTTCTCAAGGATTTTGACGAATTTTGTGTATAAGTTGCACATACGAGGATTTGTACTTAATGGTTTTGACTTCACTAAGTTACTAAAATCAACGATATGTGCAACTTTTTGTATATCATTATAGCTACATTTTAATTCCGCCAACGGGTATACCTAAAATTCTACAAGTCTGCATTACTTGAAATCCATCTTGATAGGGGAAAAGCAATATCATGTATTCCAAATTCCGCTAAGGCATAATAATTGTATATATGAGCTTCTCGTATATAATCAATCATAGCTCATTTAACGGGTACAAAACAATTAACCTCGCCCAACTTATTTTTCATAACAAGCGTATCCTTGTGAAATGAAATATGTTGTACGATAGTGTTCCCCCAATAGTCTAGGGACATACTATCGCCTGCAAACTGATAAGATATCGCCACAATAGGATCTTCATCTACATAATACAAACTATCCTTATCGATTTGGAACACAGTAACCTCATCACCACTTGACGCCCAAAAACCAAATAATCTGGACTGCAGACTCTGTTGAGGCGAAGAGGCCATGCAAGACAGCATAATAAAAGCTGCTATTGAAATAAAACATTTATTTTTCATATTTGAATACTTTATATAATATATATAACGCGATTATTAAAAAATAGTATAATTAGTATTGTTTGATTTCTATATGAAATGCAGGATCATGAGAATTAAATGGATCTAATAATTTTGTCACTCGCCTAGATAGCGCATTGTGAAATGCTGTTTGTTTATCAATAGGAACTCTCTGAAAAGAAATATCAATAACATTTATTTTTTTTAGTGTGTCAGGTGTTCCACAATGATGGGACACATTATATGGTCCAAGTTCATAGATTTTATCTATCATCTTTTGTTTATCTGGATAGTATTTCTGAACTTCCGTTCCCGCTGGTGCATATCTAATATGCTTTCCCTGACGCTCATTATTAAACATTGCAGTAGCCTGAGACTCTGGACTTCTTACAGTACTTGTTACATAAACCACAGTTAACTCAGCTTCAGCCATAGCACTAATAATAATTGACCGTGATAAAGCTGACACCTTTCCTGCATCTGACGGTTTAACAAATAAAATACTACGGCGTGGGCTAGCAGCTATACAAACAACTTCTTGCAAAGGCTCTTGAGCTACTAATGTTCCATCAGACAACCTCTTTACATATCCAGGACCTCCATTACCATCGTATCCATCATGTTCCGCAAAATTAAAAGCACCAATTTGTAAACCATTTAAAGCACCTTGCAAGAAGTCTCCTCCTGTTGCCCAAGCGATTGCTCCACCGGCCGCAGTTGTAGATGCCATTAATAAATATGGATTCCAATTAGATGACTGCGCAAATGACCCTATTCCTGAAGAAGCTGCTCCTGAAATTAATCCATTCCAGAAATTATCTCCATTTAAAGCATTAAAGACACCACTAGATAAGCCATGTGCACCAGCTCTCAACAGTTCATGTCCAAAAGTTCCAACGCCATTAAAAATTGAGCCTATTCCATAAGTAGCGGCAGCACTAGCTGCACCTAATAAAGCTCCTTTCCATATGGGCTTGTCTGACATAGCTGCATTCATGGCACCCATCATTGCTCCCATTGCAGTTATTGCGATAAAATCGTCAAGGACAAATACATCACCACTAGGATCGGCATATTTGAGAGGATTATTCAGACAATAACTATAGCTGTTATAGTTCTGGCTATTGTCACCTTCCTGTACGTATTTATCCGGGCTCAGGAATCGACCGAGTACAGGATCATAGACACGGCCGTTCATATTGATGAGGTTGAACTCATTCAGCATCTCATGCCCACCATAACCTCTGATAAGGCCGATAGTATTGACAGACACAGTTTGCTTGCCCCATGCATCATACTCTGCTGAGAACACCTTGCTGCCATTTTCATCAACTACAGACAAGATACTACCTAAGTTGTCCTTAAACGACTGATAGGCATGGAAAGTTCCATCCTGTCGGACAACAATGACATCACCATCCAGATAATAGAATTCGCGAGTGACACTATTAGCAACGACCTTCTCGTAATCGTCCATATAGGTAACTTTACGCAGAATCGTATTACCTTGCTTCAAAATACTAAAGCAACGTTCAAGATCTGGACCATAATCAATGGTCATAACCTTATCATTTTCCTGAAGTGACGAAATTTTGTTGAGGTCATTAAATTGAGTTATGCAAGCCTGTGTAGAAATAAGATTATCTGTATTATCTACCGATGCTACCGCATGAGGACGCTCTGCATTATAATAGTACTGACCTATACCTGTCTTGGAAGTGATATTACCATTATCGGCATATTTGATATGCATCGTCTCTTTGGTGCCAACTTTAACAGATACCAATCGATCAAGATTATCATAGCCAAATGTTTCCTCAGAAAGTGAATTATGAGTACGTGAAAGCAAGTTACCTGTTGATCCCTCATAATTCATCTTAAACTGATCGAGGACAGTACTGCCATTCTTCAAAACAATATCGCTCTTGAAGCCTCGAGAATCGAGTGTAAACGTTGTCGTATATTTGTTTAAGAACGATGTTTTGGTTTCTAACCCATCATAACTGTCAACTTGATATACTATCTTATCATTTGCTGTAGTCTGAATCTTGTTTCCGTACTCGTCGTATTTATATTTTACAACAAGGTTACCAGGATAAGTAGTCTGTATTAATTGATTCTTTGCATTATATGCATACTTAAACTGATACGTTCCATCACCATTAACCGTTCGCGTTTCTGTAATTACTCGGCCCAATTCGTCATGAGTATATTCTACACTATTACCATTTACACTAGTTTTTACTAGATGGTTGATAGAATTACCCGATGTACCATAGGTATTCGTAATTAATGTATTACCAGCCTTGGTTGACGAAAGTCGTCCTTCAGCATCATACGTATAGGTGGTTGTGATATTGCGAGCATCTGTAAATTTCATCACCTTACCATCGGCAGCATACTCATAGTTGATATTTCCAGCATCTGGCGATTGAACTGCTATTTTATTCCCTACTTCATCATATTGGATATGGGTGGTGGTACCATTGGTTGTAATCTCAGTAGGCTTGCCTATAGAAGAGTAGACATAGTCAACTTGTGTAACAGGATCTACTGATTTAACAAGATTACCCCATGCATCGGTAACTTTAGTATAACTTCTACCAGCGGTTGTTTCAGTTACACTACGATTGCCATAGCTAAACGTAGAGGATTTTCCAGAGCTTTTAACATCACTGGTAACACGGCCTCTCTCATCATAGTTAAATGTTTCTGAAAGCGTAAGTTTACCCATCTTTTCTTCAATCTTAGTCTTTTGTCCTTTAGAATTGTAGGTAGTAGCCAGAGAGTAAGCATTAACATTCTGCATAACAGACTCCCGGAGCACTTCATGCCCCGCATTATCAAACCATACAGCAACCCATGGCTTTCCAGTAGAAGAAGTTGTGATGAAGTACTTCTTGGCATAGTTAGAACCCCATCCCATTTCTTTGGTAGTAGTAATACCAAAAGAATTCGTTTCACTAATTTCTGTTCCCCATCCATCATAAACATGCTTAGATGTCAGGATATGAGACTTATTCGTCTCATCATTCTCTGTAAGAACATTACCAAACAAGTCATAGGTATAGGTAGTTACTCGAGGACTAACACTATCATATGCCTTAACGACAAATCGACCAGAGGCATCGTATACATTCGTCTCGGTATTGGCAACAATACCCTTACCAGTCTGAGTTGATGTCAAGACATTACCATAAACGTCATACGTAGTATTTACTGTGAGAGGTAATGTTGACCCATCATTAGCAACTACTTTAATTACCTCACCCTTATCATTATAAGTATATGTAGTTGTAGAAGAGTTTACTTCAGCATCATCTTCATGTTTTTGTGATTTAACAACATTCAGAGGCATCCACTGGTTCATCTTCTGTATATAGCTATTATAAACTACTTTCTTATACATATTATCGCCATCATTTTTGACGATTTCAACCGTAGGTACTCCCTTTGCAGTATCATAAGTAGTATATGTTTCTGATGTATTTCCATCCAAATCGGTCAATGATTTTCGGGAAGTATATGCATAATAATTTTGACCACTTATATTGTTAGCAATAGTTGTATACGAAATAATCTTTGAAGAATTACCACCAACTGTTGATGAGGTAGTTGTCTGAAGAGGTATCCACTTGTCAGTATCCCATTTATCTACTGTTGTTGTTTCCTTAATGCCTAAGGTAAGGTTCTCAGTAGTCATCGAAGAAAAACCTACTATACCTTTACCTGCAACATGTAGCTTCAAATCGCCATATTGATATTGTATGCTTTGCTCATCAGCAGCACCATTATCCTTAATAACTTTAGAAACCAAAGGTGCAGGAATAGTATAGCTATTTACAGGATAAGCTGAAAAATGAGTCTGAGTATAGACAGATGGATCTGTTGCACTCTTATAATAAATATACGTCAGCAGACCAAAACCGTCTGTAATAGAAAAAATTTTGCCCTTGCTAACTAAATTAGAGCCACTACGATAAGTATGAATCTTATCATCAGACTTGTCATTATCTACAAGAAGATTTTTACCGAATGAAGCATATTGTACGTCACCATCACCAGTAAAGTCGCCTAAGAATATATTATTAGGTTCAGCATCTTTTTCCTGATGCGTAACATATTCCTCGTGTAATTCAAATCCAGTACCTGTAGATCTAACAAAAAGAGTTTTGGTAAAGTCGTAATAATACTTACGACGGAATCCACCATGGAATACGTAATGGGCCTTGGTAATCACAAAGTCACATTTGCCATCATGATCAAAATCGTAGGCCACCATGTTGAAACGATTATTGTCTTTAATCGTCTTCTGATCGGTTTCACTTAGAGTAACAGCTCCATTATTGACTGTAAACGTACCATCTCCATTATTGATGGCCAGACCATATTTACAGTCACCCTGACTGAAGGCAAAATCAATCATGCCATCACCATCGAAGTCACCCTGTACAATACGATGCTTATCACCAAGATTGGTTCCCTTCTTTGAATTGTATTCCGTATATTTCGTAGAAGATAATTCACCACCATTATTATAGTAAATCTTATAACCTCCATCGTAGAAGACAATGATATCAGTAAGACCATCATGGTTGTAATCACCTACAAATAGCTTCTTTGGATCAAGATCTAATTTAAATTGAAATTTTGTAACGTCGAAGCTGTTACGATCTTTATAACGGAGAATGGCACCATTGTAATAGCCATCCTTAGCACGATCCTCCAAATAGAATAAATCATCGCGACCATCACCATTTGAGTCGTAAGTGGTAAACAGTGGAGTATGGTCACAATTCACCAACCCACCAATAATCTTATCGAAACCACCAGTAATCTTACCGAAAACACCAGGAATCTCACCGAAAACACCACTATCCACAATACTCTTACCCCATATGAAGGTATACCTTTCACGATAATTACTCTCATAACCGCAATAATATGGAATAATCAGGTCATTGTAACCGTCACCATCGAAGTCCATAGCTTGAATACCACCAATAACATTATTCAAATCATCCGTAGAGAATGACGGATCCAAATCAAATTGTTTCGGTGTCTGATAAGTCACATTACCATTAGCGTCTTTCTTGCTTAAACTGACAAAAAGGAAGGTTTTCCGCTGTCTGTCGTCACCAACATTATAACGCTGTACATAAGCACCTGGAGATAAACGGATAATATCACTTATACCATCATTGTTAACATCTACAGCAATAAACGTCTTGGCATCCTCTTCAATCATACTATAAGGAGAACTGGTCTGTACGTTTAAATTCGTATTATAAATATACAATGACGGCAAATATTCCCAATTAATTTTAATTGGAGCTACCTTACGTCCTGCCCCATTAGCCAAATCTACTTGAGTAAGGCGATAGTACTTATCTTTGGTTCCGTCAGACGTACTATTATAGGTAAATGTATAAGTGCGAAAAACTGAACCATTCGTCTGCGTTGTTATCTTAGACAAATAAACATCCATTTTACCTTGTCTATCACCAATAGCAAACGGACGAGCGTATGAACCTGTCAAAGAACTGTACGTAAAGAGAATTAAATTGGTAATACCACGACTCTTAGCTGTATTAAGACCATACTCAATACTAACAGGTCGAAGGTTATAATTCGTTGTCGTATAATGGTACTTTACCAAATTACTATGTACATCAGTAGTTTGATTGATATACCATGCTGCAATACATGTTACACTCTTTCTATTTACAAAAGACAAACGTGAGTCGCTTGTGTTACCTAACTGATAAGTCTTGCCATCAGCACAAACAACAGAAAACCAACATGCACTCGTATTGATATTATTATGGAGGGTTACTATTGTATAAGGATCACCTTCAGGAGTATACGTAGAGCCATTATAACCATAAGTTCCTGTTTTCAATATCAAGCGTTGTCCATTGAGGAATAGGGCATCACCTATACCATACGAAGTTTCAGCAATTTGCTTATCATGATACAAATCCTTGCAGCCACGTGTAATGCATGATAAACCAGTAATGTTAAAACCAAAACCGGCCAAACCGTTACCCGACTGACTATTATAACTTACACCGATAGAAGGGGTAAGGCTACCCCCATTAGGTGCAGATATATCAATACTATAAACTGCAGCTCCTGAATTATTT
>CALGLI010000389.1 GCA_937930265.1 uncultured Veillonella sp.
CAAAGAAGGTCTTATCGTGGGTAAAGGGAAAGCTGATTTAGATGGCTCTACAGATATTCAGTTGGTGGCATCAAAAGTACCTGTACAAACGGTATTACCATTAGTTACAGAAGATGTGAATGCACAGGGAAACTGGAATTTTATCATCAATGTACAGGGACCTACGAAATCGCCAAAAGTAGAATTTTCCAGTGAAGTGGAACAACCTGTTATCAATGGCATAAGTTTAGATCAGTTGAGTATCCTAGGAACCATGGAAGATCAAGTAGTGAATATACAACAAGGAATGATAAAAAAAGCTGACTCTTCCATTAAGGTGCGAGGTAAATTACCGTTAGGTGCCTTTGTCACTAATGAGTATGTTACTGATGACATGGGTAAACAGTTTGATGTCTATGTAGATATGAATGAGGCGAACTTATCCGTCCTTTCGTTAATGTTTAAAGAAGTAAAATATGCAGAAGGTGATATTCGTGGGCTTGTTCATGTGACGGGCAACTCGTCGAATATCTTGGCTAATGGTACGGTAGAACTCACTAATGGCTCTATGCAATTACAATCTTTGAAAAAGCCGGTGACCAAATTAAAAGGACAGCTATTGTTCCGTGGTAATCACGTAGATATTACTGGTAGCACTACGATGGGTAAAGGAAATGCCGGCGTATCTGGAGATATTGGTTGGATGGGATTGGGCATCACGTCCTACTATGGTGCGTTACAGATGAAAGGTATCGAAATTGGTCATGAGTTTTATACGGGTCCATTAGATGGTGAACTGTACATCATAGATAAACAGGATATGCCAACCTTGGTGGGAGCTATCACATTACATGATGTAGTAGGGTCGATTCCACTGACCTTTGAAAGCTCAGAAGCATCAATCCCATTAGGCTTAGACTTGACCATTGATGTGAAAGATAATGTACGCCTTTATAATCCATTACTCTACGATATGTTCTTACAAGGTAAGGTTAAATTTGAAGGAACGGTAGGGGAGCCGAAGGCGAGTGGTAAACTATCCGTTAAGAAAGGATATGTGAAATATCTAAATAATCGATTTAAAATCACAGAAGGGCAGGCTAAATTTGCCACGGGCAGTATCATTCCTGAATTGAATGTGCGGAGTATGGCGAATGTGAAAAACTATCGTATTTCCCTACAAGCAGAAGGACCAGCTACACAGATGAAGCTAAAATTGTCTTCTGAACCGAATTTATCGGAGCGTCAAATTATTTCCCTCTTAACCTTTGGGCGATCTGTGGGTAATACGAGTGGTGTTACCGCAGAGGATGCGAATGCGTTACTTACATCTAGCCTACAGTCTTTGGCATTTGGCTATGTAGAGGATGTATTGCAAGATACATTAGGATTGGATATGGTTAACTTTACAACGGGCACCTTGGATGGAAAAGACTCTCGTGATTTAAAAGAAAAAACGAATTTAAATGTAACCATTGGGAAATATGTGATCCCTGACTTAATGGTTACCCTTAGTAGTGGTCTCAACAATAATCAATTAGCCTATGGTTTTCAGTATGATATTAACCGTAGTATTAGTGCTACAGGGTGGATTAACAATGAAAATAAACGCTACTTAGGGGCACAGTGGCGATATCGATTCTAAAGGAGGTGAAAGTATGCTCAATGATTATATTGCCAGCGTAGATGCCATCGAATTATTGACCTGGGAAGAAGAACAGAGGCTCTGGAAAGCTTATGAAGAAAATGGGGACTTGGAGGCTCGCATGACGATTATTGAGCATTACCAACCTTTAGTTTTGAAAGAAGCTAATGTGTATCAATCTTCTAAGGTAGATAGGATGGATTGCATTCAAGAGGGGACGATCGGGCTCATTGAAGCGGTGGAACGTTATGATTCCCAAAAGGGAGTAGCCTTTTCCCTCTATGCAGTGCATCGTATTCGTGGACGCATCTTGGATTATCTCCGCAAAGAAGGCAAGGAAGGGATTGTGTTACAATCGGAAACGGAAGATGGTGAAACTTGGTGGGAACAATTACCAGCTGAAGGACCGTCTACAGAAATCGTTTGCGAAGAACGCATGTATGGAGATATGGTAACGTCGGCTATGAAGCAGCTACCATTAGCAGAACAACACGTAGTGGAAGAAGTGTATTACAAGGACCATAGTGTAGCGTCTATTGCAGATACCTTGGAATGCAGTCATAGTTATATCCATCGTTTGCGAAGAAAAGGGTTAGCTCGGTTGAAAGGATTGTTGGAAACCGCAAAAGAAACCTGGGATAAAAGTTAATTTTGGTGAATAGAGCCTATCTGACTATGAAGCACTACCTAAGTGTCAACTGATGCGTCAAGGGCAGTGCTTTTGTCTACAAGGGTATATCGAGAATATTCCCTTGACATAGATAGGCTTTTTGTTTATTATAATTATATTATTATATTAGCAACAGTAATGC
>CALGLI010000390.1 GCA_937930265.1 uncultured Veillonella sp.
CTTTAGTTCAGGTATATTTTGTAGCAAAAGATGATGCGTTCTTATACTTATGTGAAGATATAATTCTTCATGAGGGAGATCATGTCTATGTTTCTGGTAAAATGAAGGATACGATAGGTATAGTTGTAGATGTACGTCATCAATTTAAAGTAAGACCTTCAAAATATGAACGAGTTATTGCCAAGGTGGATACTCAATTACAAGGTGAATTTAAAATTTTTAATCGACTGTTATTGAACTTTGACCGTAAAAGTTTAGGTAAAGAAAAAATCAGTCAATGGTTTTTTCCTCCCCAAGGCGAAGAACCATATATTTCTACATATAGACCGGATTCATTTCCACTAGATGATCTAACTCAGTTTCCCATAGAGCATGTTCGATTAGAGAGAGGATTACAATATTACAAAGAACAACGAGTTGTATATATGTGTATCGATGATAGATATGGATATGCTATTGTGCGTGGATCAGAGCACTATGAGGTAGAATTTGAATATAACAATGGAATCATTGAAGATATCTCATGTAGTTGCTATTGTGATGGACATTGTAAACATGAATTTGCAGTTTTATTAGAGCTACAGTATATGCTACAAATAGTAGAAAAGGAATTTAAAAACGAATACAGTAAAAACGGATATGTAGCTACGATTGATAAAGATATAGTATGGCAGATGAGTGTAAGATGGACTAATAAAGGAACTATTATTTTTCATAATCAAGTAGAACCTATTATCGTAAATTAAGGAGGACCCATGCAAGAACGTAAACTTTCATCGGAAATGAAATTCGATGGTAAATTAATTAAAGTAACCTATGACATTGCCGACATCAATGGCAAGGAAGCATGGCGCGAGGTGGTGCATCATCCAGGGGCTAGTGCTGTGGTAGCTATTGACGAAAACAATCGTATCATTATGGAAAAACAGTTCCGCTATGCCTTGAACGATTATTTATTAGAAATCCCAGCTGGCAAGTTAGATGCAGAGGAAGATCCATTGGTGTGTGCTAAGCGAGAACTAAAAGAAGAAACAGGTATCGTCGCATCGGAATGGATTAGCCTTGGTACCACCGCTACATCTCCTGGATTTTGCAATGAAGTCATCCATTTATTTGTAGCAAAAGGACTTTCAAAAGGGGAAATCCATTGGGATGAAGATGAATATGTGGAAGTAGCGCGATATACTTTGGATGAATTGTTACAACGCATTAAGGAAGAAAAGATTAAAGATAGCAAAACCTTATCGGCCTTGTTATTAGCTATGCCATATATACAATAGTCAACGTATGTTTGGAAAAGTGATGTTTAGACTTGTGCGTTACGAGTTCATGGCATGGATTGTGAAAGAATGCCTAGGAGTTTAACTTCCTAGGCATAGATTGTTTAGGAATGCTTAACAGAGAGGAGGTCCCTATGTTTAAACGAATTATTACTATCGTTGCAGATAGTGTAGGTATTGGTCACAGTCCAGAAGCGGAACGCTTTGGAGATATGGGAGCCAATACATTGGGGCACATAGAAGAGGCGGTAGGGCCTTTGAAGATTCCGAATTTACGAAAATTAGGCATCGGCAGGATTGCAGATATTACACCGCAACAAGATACCGTAGTGGGCGCTTTTGGTCGTATGCATGAAATCAGTACAGGAAAAGATACGACCAGTGGTCATTGGGAAATGATGGGGCATCCTGTGAAAGTTCCTTTTCCAACGTTTTATGAGGGGTTTCCACAGGAGTTAATGGATACTTTCACGAAGGAAACTGGATATGAATATTTAGGAAATGAGGCGGCGTCGGGGACGGAAATCATTGAGCGCCTTGGGGAAGAGCATATGAGAACGGGGAAACCTATTGTGTATACCTCTGCCGATTCGGTGTTTCAAATTGCTGCCCATGAAAGCATCATCCCTTTAGAGGACCTATACAAGAAGTGCCAAATTACACGGAACCGTGTATGTATAGGTGACTATTATGTAGGGCGTATCATTGCTCGTCCCTTTGTGGGAGAACCAGGTCATTTTGTACGCACTTCAAATCGTCATGATTACAGTCGATTACCGGAAGGTCGATTCGTGTTGCAATCTTTACAAGAGGCGAATGTGCCCACCATTGGTGTGGGAAAGATTGGGGATATATATGCTCATATTGGTTTGGATCAATCGTATCCAACGAAGTCTAATTCCCATGGTATGAATCTAGTAGCGGCCTTGTTGGGGCATAGTGCAGATGGTATACATAGTATGCATAGTACAGATGCTACAGATGATACAGGTGTCACATGTAGTACACATGGTATGCCTGATACACCAGATACTACCGCAGAAGGTAGATTTACCCATGGCTATATGATGGTGAACTTAGTAGAGTTCGATAGCTTGTATGGACATCGTCGTGATGTACAGGGCTATGGACGTGAGTTAGAAATGTTCGATTATCAACTAGGGGGACTGCTAGAACTATTGACGAAAGATGATTTGCTACTGATTACAGCAGACCATGGTAACGACCCGACTTGGAATGGGACAGACCATACACGGGAATTAGTGCCAATTTTGGCGTATTCGCCAGCTTTTACAGGTCCTATTGACCTAGGGGATAGAAGTAGCTTTGCCGATATTGGACAAACTATCTTAGATAATTTTGGTGTGACAGAATCATTTGTAGGGGAAAGTTTTTTATGTGAATTAGGAAGAGGATTGTTTAAAGTTCCAGATGATATTCATGCAGGCGATGATGCAATTCAAGAAGTATTTAAAGAGTACATATGATGAATTGTATAAGGATAATAAAAAAGTGACAACACTGTTGACATAATTGAATTTGTGAATAGCAACAATTCGTAGCATAGTAAAAGAGGCTATCAGTAATGAAGAATATTCTTCCTGACTGATAGCCTCTTTTTTGAGTACATGTACCTTCAAAATCTTACGCGCGTGTAATTTTATTAGAACGAAGGCAGCGTGTGCAAACGTTAACTCGTTTAGTTTCGCCGTCTACAATTGCTCGTACTCTTTGGATGTTTGGTTTCCAAGTTCGTTTGGAACGGATATGGGAATGAGAAACATTCATACCCGTAGTAGTGGATTTACCACATACTTCGCAAAGGTTTGCCATTTGTTTCCACCTCCAAAGTGTTTACTACTAATACAACATATGTATTCTATCATAAAAGGGTATAGCAATGCAAGTGCACTTCTCTCTTTTAGATAAGATTATACTAGCCTATTAACTATATACTAAAATAGGAAAATCTGTCAAATTTTTTCAAAATATGGCTTGCGTTTACTTTAAACAAGATGTATAATTTAAATATAACTAAATATAAGAAGGACACTTTGTTACAAAGCCTAACTCACGTAACTTTTCTATAAAAGTGTTCTTCTTTTTTTGCGTCCATTTTTAGGCGGGATTCATATTAGATGGTCTCTCTATGGTATAATACAAGATAACAAGTGTCTGCTACGTATGACAGTGTGTAGTAGATACATAAATAGTTGGGTAGAGAGATAGCATGATAGAGATAGAGATAGATATAGATATAGAGATTTTGGTTATGACAGTGTATGAGTGTGTGGAGTACGGATAGTATATGAATGAGCAATTGCAATCTATAAAAAGCGTGGGACCGCAACGAGTGAAACAATTGAATAAATTAGGAATCTATACGGTAACAGGTTTGTTGCATTATTTTCCGCGCACTTTTGAAGATAGACGGCAAGTGTATGGAATCTGCGAGGCACCTATGGGAGAGATGGTAGGTGTGACGGGACAGGTAGTACGAGTCAGTGAAAAACGACCAAAACCACGCATGCATATTTTATCTGTTATTATATCTGATGGAATACGTCAATTAAATTTGACCTTTTTTAACCAAGCCTATAAGAAAAATTTTTATAAACCAGGTCAACATATCTATGCCTATGGGAAGATTGAACATGCTTATGGTGCGTACCAAATGAATACACCACAAGTAGAGATAATAGAAGAAGGGCAAGTCATAGACCGTGGTATTGTACCCGTCTATGGGTTGACGGAAGGTATGAAACAATGGGGGATCAGATTAGCCATTAAAAACTGGTTTGACCATAATGAAACCTTAGAAGATGTGGTCCCTCAAGACGTAATGGGGGGCAAGTTTACCATGAGTCGCTATGAAGCCTTTCGGGAGATGCATTTTCCTACCTCTTGGGAGCGACACCAAGAGGCGCGCAAGCAATTAGCCTATGAAGAACTATGGATTATGCAAATGGGGTTATTGCTCCTTCGTGCCCATGAACAGGATCAAGGTGGCTTTCCTATGACAGAGAATGGATCCTTAGTGGAGCGTATACGACACGGGTTGCCGTTTACGTTGACAGGGGACCAAGAAAAAGCCTTTGGAGACATTGCCAAAGATATGGAACAGCCCCGAGCTATGCAACGCTTAGTACAAGGTGATGTAGGATCTGGTAAAACGGTGGTAGCTGCGTTGGCGTTAGCGAAAGCAGTAGAAAATGGCTTTCAAGGGGCGATTATGGCACCGACAGAAATTTTGGCCACACAACATTTTGAAAGCTTTCAGAAGCTCTTTCAAGATGCACCCATACGAATGGCATTGTTGACGGGTTCAACGAAGAAAAAGCAAGATCTTTATGATGCCTTAGAACGAGGAGACATCGATGTCTTAGTAGGTACCCATGCGTTGATTCAAGATAAGGTGGTATTTCATCAATTAGGATTGATTGTAGTGGATGAACAACATCGATTTGGTGTAGAGCAGCGGGCGAAACTACAACGCAAAGGAGATCATCCTCATGTGCTAATCATGACGGCCACACCGATACCACGGACCATGACCTTATCCATTTATGGAGATTTGGAAGTTTCTTTAATTAAGGAAATGCCTCCAGGTCGTAAACCAGTGAAAACCTACGTGGTAGATTCGTCCTACAAAGAGCGATTGTTGCATTTTTTTGAAAAAGAAATGCAAGCGGGTCGTCAGGTCTATGCAGTGTGCCCATTAGTGGAAGAGTCTGAAAAGATGGATTTGGAAGCTGCGGAGAAAATTGCTTATGAATATAAAGAATATTTTGAGCCACACTATTGTGTAGGTTTGGTGCATGGTCGCATGCGTCCCAAGGAAAAAGAAGAAATCATGGATGCCTTCTATCGTCGAGAGATTCATTTGTTAGTATCCACAACAGTGATTGAGGTAGGCGTGAATGTGCCGAATGCGACGATTATGTGTATCCATAATGCGGAACGATTTGGTTTATCGCAGTTACATCAATTGCGGGGACGTGTAGGTCGTGGATCCGCACAGGCCTATTGTATTCTAATTAGCGATAGCAAAAATCCAGATAGTAAAACTCGACTTTCACTGATGGAACAAACGCAAGACGGATTTGAACTGGCAGAACAAGACTTGCTCATCCGTGGTACGGGGGAATTATTTGGGCTAGCACAGTCAGGGCTACCAGACTTGAAAGTGGCGAATATCATCAAAGATATTCCAATTCTTGTGGAAGCTAGAGAAGATGCTAAATTATATTTACAATCCCACGGATTTGATGAAGTGCAATCGACTTTGCGTCATCAAATGGAAGCACGCTTTGGACCACAGTATATGCGTATTTTATATAGTTAATCTTACCTACTACATGTTGTTTAGTAAGGGTCATATATGATACAATAAAGTGAGATTTTATCTGTAGCACAGTGCTATAGATACGTAGTGGTTATGGAGGAAAGACTCATGCCTATTATTCATGTAGAACTTGTGGAAGGTCGTACTTTTGAACAAAAGAAAGCTCTTGGTGAAGCGATTACAAAAGCAACTGTAGAAACTGTAAAAGTGCCTGCAGAAGCAGTTAAAGTAATTTTCGTAGACATGAAAGCTGACAACTATATGGAAGCTGGCGTTATGCGCTGCGAAAAGAAATAATTAGGAAAATTACCTACCAGAAGGATAGGTCTATGATAGGGCATAGCCCTGTCATATGTCCTGTCCTTCTTGTTTACATACTAGAGTTGATGAGGTGAATGGTGCAGAATCAAATACATGTGCTATCCGTCCCAATTGATGTGGTAACGATGACGGAAGCCGTAGATAGAGTGCTTTCATTAGTGGGACAGCCAAAATTACATATGGTGGCAACGGCCAATGCAGAAATGATTATGATGGCACAGGAAAATCAAAGATTGTTAGAGGTTCTGCAACAATCTGATCTCGTTGTACCTGATGGAGCTGGCGCATTATGGGCAGCTGAGCAACAGGGTCAGCGTTTTCCAGAACGAGTGACAGGTTGTGACCTATTACAACAGTTATTAAAAGCAGCTAAAGCACATAATATCAAGGTATATTGCTTAGGTGGAGCCGAGGGCGTTGTACAAAAAGCCATCGAGAACATGACGGCTGAACTTGGCGAATTGCCAGTAGTGGGCTATCATTCAGGATATTTTACTGCGGAAGAAGAAGTAGATATTCTTGAAGAGATTCAACGTAGTGGCGCTCAATTGGTGTTTGTCGCTTTTGGCGTGCCGAAGCAAGAGTTTTGGATTCAAGATAAATTAGGACATTTGAATGGTGTAGTGGCCATGGGTGTAGGTGGTTCCTTTGATGTACTAGCGGGTATGTTAAAACGTGCACCTTTATGGATGCAAAGAAACCGTTTAGAATGGTTATATCGTTTGGCGTTGCAACCAAAGCGTATCATTCGTATGTTAGCGCTGCCAAAATTTATGTGGGCTGTGTGGCGTCATAAATCATGACACTGTTGGAGTCGTATTTTGGCGGAGCCATCACTAGTTAAGAGAGGTTTTATATGGGTTTGATTGTTAAAGAAGGATATCCTTTGATTGGTGCTTGTCTTGTTGTGACGGCACTGGTAGGCTACTTTCTATCGTGGTGGTTAGGAATTATACCATTTGTACTGGCATTATTCTTTACTTATTTTTTCAGAAATCCTAATCGCCGTATTCCTCATGATCCAAAGGTGTTGGTATCACCAGCGGATGGGAAAGTAATGGAAGTAGTAGAGGTGTTTGAGGACACATATTTACATCAACAATGTAAAAAAGTAACGATTTTTTTATCTGTGTTTGATGTCCATGTGAACCGTGCACCTATGGCGGGAGAAATCACGTTCCGTCAATATACAGAAGGTCGATTTTTACCAGCCTATAAAGATTCCGTAGGTTATGAAAATGAACGTCATACAATTAGCATTAAAAATGATAAGATGGAAATTGTGGTCACACAGATTGCAGGATTGTTGGCTAGACGTATCGTGTCTTGGACAGATGTAGGAGATACCTTAGAGCAAGGTACTTTATATGGTATGATTAAATTCGGGTCTTGCACAGAACTATTTGTTCCTTTGGATGTAGATATTTGCGTTACAAAAGGGCAACACGTAGTCGGCGGTGAGACGATTATTGGGAGGGTGAAAGATGAATAAGTCTATATTTCCCAATCTTTGCACAGCAGCTAACTTAGCCTGTGGTGTTGTAGGGATTAGTTTATCTGCAACAGGTAATTTTACGGGCGCTGCCATATGTGTACTACTATCTTTATTAGCCGATGGCTTAGATGGACGAATTGCTCGTGCATTGGGAGTATCTGGAGATTTTGGCCGTGAGCTAGATTCCTTAGCGGACGTAGTCGGCTTTGGTGTATCCCCAGCTTTTATGCTCTATATGATGAGCTTAGATCATTATGGTTGGTTGGGCTATGTGCCATTGTTGGTATTCTCTGTACTAGGGGCTTTCAGATTGGCACGATTTAATATTATGACAGAAGAAGTACATGGTTACTTTCAAGGGTTACCGATTCCAGCAGCAGGTTGTATGGCGGCTACCTACGTGTTAAGTGGTGTCCGTATTCCTGATGTGGCATTAATGTTAGCTATGATATTGGTAGGCTATTTAATGGTCAGCAATGTGCATCATCCAGATTTCAAAGGGAAAGGTAGCGATCCAGTGCAACCCATTGCCGTAGGGATTACCGTAGGCTGTGGCGTATTTTGCCTATTGATGGACTATCGCTCTTGGCCGGTATTGATTTTTGTATTATATGCTGTATATGGTATTAGTAATACTATCATCAACAACATTCGTAAATAGGAAGGAACTAGGATGAATTACGTTTGGTTTGACCTAATTATGATTCCCATACAGGTAATTATCGTATGTTATACCTTGTATTACTTCGTGTTGATGGTCTGTGGTATGTGGCATAAAACTGATAAAACAGAATGTCCGCCGAAACATTCCTTTGCTATTATTGTCTGTGCCCATAATGAAAGTGCCGTGATAGGTCAATTGGTGAATAATCTACAAGTCTTAGATTATCCTCGCTACTTATATGACATCTTTGTGGTGGCAGATAATTGTAAAGATGACACCGCTAAGATTGCCCGTGAAGCTGGTGCTGAAGTGTATGAACGCTTTAACACAGAAGAAGTGGGTAAAGGATATGCCATGGGCTGGATGTTTGACAAAGTATTCGCCATGGAATGCAACTATGATGCATTCGTTATTTTTGATGCGGATAATCTAGTGCATCCTCATTTCCTCTATGAAATGAATCGTCATTTGGAAAAAGGGGAGCCAGTGATTCAAGGGTACTTGAATGCGAAGAATCCAACCGATACATGGGTGGCTGGTACCTTTGCCATTGCCTTTTGGATGGTGAATCACATGTGGCACTTGGCGAAATATAACCTTGGTCTATCCACTGCGTTAGGTGGTACAGGGATGTGCATTCGTACAGATATCATCCGCGACTATGGTTGGTCATGCAATAGCTTGACGGAAGATATGGAATTTTCCTTGAAACTGTTAATCCATGGCGTGAAAACAACCTGGGCGCACAATGCCATCGTCTATGATGAAAAGCCATTGACCTTTATGCAGTCTTGGAATCAGCGGAAACGTTGGGCCCAAGGTCACTTTGACACAGGGGAACGATACATTCCAAAGCTGTTTGTACAAGGTATTAAGAAAGGGAAATGGACAATTCTTGATGGAATTGTGCAAATCACGCAACCTTATTTCTTGTTATTGTCAGCCTTTTATATTATTATGACCTATATCAATGGCATCGTGCCGTTGTATACGAATATTATTTACCAAATCTTGCCAGTGCAAGTGTGGCAGATTATTGGTATTGGACAATATTTATTCCCACTCATTGTGTTAGCACAAATTAAAGTGCCACCAAAAGTGTGGTTGTATTATTTATTGTATCCGCTATTCATCTATTCTTGGGTACCCGTTACCTTCTTAGGATATTTGAATCGACATGATAAAGTATGGTCCCATACACAACATACCCGTGGGGTAGAATTAGGGGAAGTGAAACTAACCCGTATGGGCGATACTAGTCGTAAAACAAAAGAATAGTTTAGAATGTGAGCAACAGGATCATTTGGTTCTGTTGCTTTTTGTGTGCTTGTTGAGATGTTTGAGTTAA
The DNA here is from genome assembly GCA_937930265.1 of uncultured Veillonella sp. Lineage (GTDB taxonomy): Bacteria > Bacillota > Negativicutes > Veillonellales > Veillonellaceae > F0422. The sequence goes on from CALGLI010000390.1 coordinate 9,454, forward strand.
GGGATTGCAGCTGAAAGTGTACAGTTTTAGATGTATATTTAGGGGTTAATAAATATATTTGATTAACAGAATGTAGCAAAAATCAACCAAATATTATATAATATTTGGTGCAAGGAGGGAGGCAAATGACATATAAAGAGAAAATTTTAGATAGAATTAATACTCTAAAAGATGGACATGTTTTTGTTGCCAATGATTTTTTTGATATAGCTGGATATGAAACAATTCGTAGTACCTTAAATCGCCTTGTTGAGAGTAAGGAAATTACTCGTATCATGAATGGAATATATTTTAAGTCTAGATATATTGAACTTATTGATGAATATGCAACACCGTCTATTGATGAAGTAGCTAAGGCTATTGCTAGAAAATATAATTGGACAATCGCACCATCTGGTAATACAGCATTAAATGTATTAGGTTTATCTACACAGGTACCGGCAACATGGTCATATATATCTGATGGTAGATATGCAAACTTTACCATTGGTAATACGGTAATAGAATTTAAACATAGAACCAACGGAGATATTTCAAAGATGTCTACAATGACGGCTATGATTATACAAGCCATCAAAGCTATCGGTAAAGATAATATAACCGACAAAGAGATAAACTTTTTAAAAGCAAAAATATCGCCAAAGGAAAAAGAGGAACTACTATATAATGCAAAAAGCACAAGTGTTTGGGTATATTATATTATTATGAAAATATGTGAGGTGGAACATGTTTGAGTATAAGAAGATTTCTAAAACAGATTTAGAGCAAGTTATACGCAATGCTTCTCATAAGTTGGGAGTTCATGAAGCTATCCTTGAAAAAGATTACTGGGTATGTTTTGCACTTAATTATTTATTTTCAAGCTGTAAATGGAATGAAGCATTTACATTTAAAGGTGGAACGAGTTTATCAAAATGCTTTAATCTTATTGGTAGATTTTCTGAGGATATAGATTTGATACTTGACTGGAGATGTATTGGCTATAGTATCAATGAACCATGGGATGATCGTAGCAATACAAAACAGGATAAATTCAATAAAGAGACAAATCAAAAAACACAAGATTTTTTAAAGTCAGAATTTCTACCGCAGTTACAAGAAGATTTTAATGAATTATTGGGAGATACATTTGCACTGAAAATCGATGAAAAAGACAAGCAAACTATTCTATTTGAATATCCCAAAGCATTTAGATCTACTTATTTAACACAATCTGTGAGACTTGAAATAGGAGCATTAGCAGCTTGGATTCCTTCAGATGTTGTTACAATAGTTCCCGAATTACAAAAAATATATCCTATGCTTTTTAATGGAAATGGTATAAAGGTGCGCACGGTTTTACCAGAAAGAATATTTTGGGAAAAAGCGACTATCTTACATCATGAGGCAAATCGTCCTAAAGAATTAGCAATGCCAAAACGATATGCTAGACATTATTATGATTTATTTTGTATGGCAAAGTCTATCTATAAGGAAGCAGCTTTTAATAATATTGAACTTTTACCAAAAGTAGTTGAGTTTAAACAGAAGTTTTATCCTAGGGGATGGGCACACTATGAAAATGCTACTAGTAAAACAATTAAACTAATACCAGATAATGATAGAATTGAGGAAATCAGATTAGATTACAAAGAGATGCAAGAAATGTTCTTTGGTAACTATCCTGAGTTTGACGATATTATTGATGTGCTGAGATTCTTGGAAGATGAATTACATACATTATAGGTATAGGCTCTGTTGCAGTTCACATATTGCAACAGGGCTTTTGCTATCCTTCAAAAATATAATGTAGAACCTAAAAATAGAGCTCTAGAATAAATGTTGGTGACTACTATTATATGAGTAGCCTCAAAATTTATTATAAGGCCATATTTAATATAGAGCCCAAAATATATTCCAGCTCCACAACTATCGGGGCTTTTATAATTTCAAAAATTCATATTTCTATATACTAAAATTAGCAAAAGGATTTTAAATTCCTATTGCCAATGACAAAATATGTCATTGCTGATGGGTATACTGTACTCATACTTAGTGTTTTACAAGTGGTATAAGACCACGGAAAGGAAATGATTATGAATTTTTGGAAAGTATTAATGGAATCAATTACAGCGAAGCAAACACAACAGAATGTACGCAAGGCGACAGAATGGTTTGATGTATCTCAAGACACATCAAAGGTGGTAGTGCCTATGGCAGATCCTAGTCAGCTTGGAAAGGAAGTTGGTATGCATGAACAAACTACTGTTAGTACAATAACTGAGGTAGTCAACTCCCAAGCAGTGCTTGGGGCTAGCGTACCAACAACAGGATATGTTACAGAGGATATTATGAAAGTACCTAGCGAATCTATGCAAGTAGAACTAGCACAAGGTGATGCTATAGCTCCAACGCAAGTATGTGTAGAAGGTCAAGAGGTGGTTCCAGCACAGCTTGATGGTGAAGATAATCCCCAATTATCTGTACAAGTTAAGGACACAGTGGAATCAGAATCAGATCAAAGCAACACGATTTCCTTTCTATCTGGAGCAGTTCACTGTGCAGTGGAAGCCTTTGCACGATTTGGTCGAGCAGATATGTTAGCTCAATTAGTGAAGGAACATTCAGTACATAAAGAGATTGAATACTTAGTAGGTTCTTTGGGCGACTTCTCAGAGGCAGCTCATTTATGTAAAGGTGACGATATGGATTTTGCCGTTCATGCTATTCGTCAAGGTATCAAAGATTGTGAAGTTATCACAGCTAATAACGAAGTGGATACAGCGTTCTTGCAGTACTTACCAAATTTAAAAGAAAGCTTAGGGGACTTGTTAGATGCGACTGTTCATAGTCAAGAATTACAATTAGCTATGATTCAATGGTGCTTACAATGCGGTTTATACCAACAATCGGTGACATTGAGCACAGAGTGGGTGCCAACGATCTTATTCAATAAAGGCGTTTACTACACAGATCGTACGGATATGGAAATCCTATTTAAAAAAGAAATCGAATCCATGCAACGTACTTGGAAAGAGTGTTTTGTCATTACGTACCGTGATTATGCTGGGAATAAAGCAGTCAGTGTGGCTGGTGGTGATACAGTAGGAGCAGAACTATCTGTGATTCGTGATGAATTGCGAGGGGCAATCAACAAAAACCAAGTGACAAAAGCCTTTGAGAAGTTCTCCTATAACAAGGAAAAAATTGTAAAATTCATCCATGATTTGTACCCAGCCTATTTACATGTACAGCAAAATATACGGTCTGTTGTGGATGTCATGTATTTTCAAGCACAATACCCAGAGATTGAAGGATACTTACGTGAATACTATGAAATCCAATGCACTAGCATCAGCTACCATAAACAATATTGTCAATTCTTACAACAAAGTGCATCCGATTACGGCGCGTTCATCCGTCAATTTTTACAAGCACCGACAGCAGAATTAGTAGAGCGATTTGATTTGTACAAAGGGATTTGCTTTGATGAAGAAGATGAGGAATCTTTAGAATCGGTAGCAGAGGAAACGTTCCAAAAACAACGCATCAAGTTGATCCGTGATTGCCAAGCCATGCTTGCCTATGGCAGTGCAAAAACAGATTTACCGCAATTGGAAGCGCTACAATTCTTGGTGGAATTTCATTACATTCGCCATCTTCGCAACAATATTAACCATGCAGCAGATAAAACTTTGGTCATCACTAGCGATATGGTGAAAGAAGCAGTGTCTACCTTGGTATCGTCTTTACAAGCTGGACAGTGGCTCGGCAATGTAACGGTGGAAGAAGAATTAGAAAAAAATAAAAATATTATATAAAAAAGTATTGCCAATGACAAAATATGTCATTGCTGATGGGTATACTGTACTCATACTTAG